>NZ_RZSC01001274.1:0-984 GCF_003998155.1 Mesorhizobium sp. M1E.F.Ca.ET.063.01.1.1 | reverse complement strand
AATGTGAACAAAGCAGAAACAGGCAGCGGTCGGGCTAGCCGCGTGCGAACGCCGTGTTGAGCAGCGATATCTGGTCGGAAACCGGATTGGCGCGGCGGGCGGAGCTGGGCGTCTCGTTCTTGGCACCGCCATAGATCTCTTCGTCCATGCGACGCACCAGCGCCTGCAGGCGCAGCGACCGGCTCACAAGGTCCAGAAATTCCTTCGGCAATTCGTTCCAGCCCAGCACCTCGTCATGCGCGGAAGCGGTGTCGAGCCGCACCTTGGATTTTTCAGAAGCGACCTGGTCTCGGGTCATTTCGCCGGAATTCGCCGCCCGCTGCAGCAGCAGCCACGACGCGACCTGCATCAGCCTGGTGGTCAGCCGCATCGATTCGGCCGCATAGAGCGTCGCCGCCGTGCGCGACAGCTTCTTGGCTTCGAGCCTGCCCTTGCCGTCGAGATATTCGGCCGCCTGTTCGACCAGGCCCATGCCCTCCTGGTAGAGCGGCTTGAAGGATTGGGAGAAAACCCTGCGTTCCGCGAGCTTTATGGTTTTCGCGCTGCCCGTCGAAGGCTCGGTCATTGATACGCCCCTGCACTGCCGCAAGCCGATTCGGCTATCCTTGCCGATACGTCCTGCACCCTTAAATGACTGAGGCTTGAAAATGCGCTTCGACGCCCATGAAGGCAAGCGCATGTTTAACAAACGGTTAACGCCGGGCCGCGCTCTCCCCGGCCGGCGGCGGACAAAAAAAAGAGCCGCGGATAAGGCGGCTCTCAGGAGTTTAACAGGGAGGCGTCAAACAAAGTGGCTCCAACCACTCGGTAAGAATCCAGAAAAACTGGATGCGCATAGTAAACGCCCGTAAAGCTTAATGAAGCCTTAACGCCGGGCGGAATTTTTGACCGAACGGACTTTCCTGTGCCGGAACGGGACAGACCGGTTTCGCCTTCCCGGCTCGCGGAGAACCGGATTTTCGGATGCCGATCGCGGCGCAGAAA
>NZ_RZSC01001273.1:0-986 GCF_003998155.1 Mesorhizobium sp. M1E.F.Ca.ET.063.01.1.1 | reverse complement strand
GGCGCATCGGTCCGGGCTTTGCGCCCCGCTGCCTCCGGGTCCTCGGCGGCGTCCCTCTGGCGCGCCGCGGGTTCACGCCGCGCCTCCACCCCAGTGCCTTCCCGTTGCGGCCTTTGCGCGCCATCTTGGCCATGCGCATAATCCGCGGACGAGCTCAGACCGTTGAACATGTTGCGCACCTTCTCCGGCACGACTTTGCGCATGATCTCGGCAACACGGGCGCGGAAGTTGATGCCGCGCCGCTCGGCATAGCCCTGAGCCGGTTCGTAGTCCGATGCCATGTCCTTGCCCCGGTCGCGCGACAGGGTGCGGACCAGCCGGTCCTGATCGGCGAAATCATCGTGGCCATAATGCAGGTCCATGCCTTCGCGGTGCCGCGACAGGGCGACGTAGCTGCCGTGGGCGTCCATGCCCGGCGTTGCCAGCACATGGGTGCGGTCCACGGTCATGCCCTGCGCCTTGTGGATCGTCGCCGCATAGCCGTGATCGATGCGGTTATAGTCCTTGAGGTCGAATGAGACGCTGCGCCCGTAATCGGTGCGCACGATCATGGATTGCGCGCTGACTTGCTCGATAGTCCCGAGCGTGCCGTTCTTCACGCCAAGGTCGCGCTCGTTTTTCAGGAATATGACACGGTCCCCGCTGGCGAAGTTGCGCTCGCCGCGTTCGACGGTCAGGCCCACATCATCACCCAGATCGCCGGCTTCATGCAATCGCAAGCGCGCCGCCTCGTTGACGGCGCGGACCTCGTCATTGGTGTGGGTGAGTATGATGCGGCTGCAGTCAGGCGATGCCTGCCGATCGCGGTCCCAGCGGTCGATCAGATCGTTGCGTGCCTGTTCCCGCGTCTCGGCGGCATGGAGCATGCCATGCGTGTCAAAGGCCTGGATCGCAGCGCCGGTTCTGCCCATGGCCAAATCGCGCGTTGCGTCGCGCTGCCAGTCTTCCCGCTGTCGGCGCACCTCGCCGATCTCGACGCCTCCATG
>NZ_RZSC01001272.1:0-987 GCF_003998155.1 Mesorhizobium sp. M1E.F.Ca.ET.063.01.1.1 | reverse complement strand
CACCAGCGCCGCGCACAGCACCAGCACGAACAGGCCACCGAAGATCACGAACAGGCGTGCGAGCATCTGCTCCAGAGCGTAGGATTAAAGTCAGCCGCACTCTACCCGCATCCGCGTGTCGATAAAGAGGCAATTCGCCGGTGTCGGCGCGCAATCGAGAGCAGCATCCGCGGTTGCGCGATCGCTCGCGGTCGCGATATCTTTTTGGAGCACACGCTACCCCGAGCGGCCAAGCGCCGGTCGCGATCATCCCCACCGAAACGCGGAGCATTCCCGATGTCAGGCAAGAACTGGGACAGGGTCCCGATCGATGCGCAAAGCGTCGATGCTCCGCTGTCGCTCGCCGCGGTTTTTCTCGTCGTCACGGTCGGCGGCGATAGGGCGGCGCTCTCGAAGGTGGCCTCGGTGCTCGGCCAGCTTGACGATCTCGTCAAGAATGTCGGCTTCCGTGACCTGTCCGGCCGATTGTCGTGCATCGCCGGCATCGGTCACGAGCTATGGGCGCGTCTCTCACCGGACGGGCGGCCGCGCGAACTGAAACCCTTTGCGCCGATCGACGGACCGGTCCATTCGGCGCCATCCACGCCGGGCGATCTCCTCTTCCATATCCGTGCTGAACGCTCCGACATGTGCTTCGAGTTCGAACGCATCCTGCTCAGCAGCCTGGGTGGCAGCGTGACGGTCGTCGACGAGGTCACCGGCTTTCGCTATTTCGACGCGCGCGACCTGCTGGGCTTCGTCGACGGGACGGCCAACCCGACCGGCCTCGACCTGCCGGCTTCGGCCCTTATCGGCGACGAGGATGCCGATTTCGCCGGCGGCAGTTATGTCGTCGTCCAGAAATATCTGCACGATCTCGGTTCCTGGGCGGAAACGCCGACGCATGTCCAGGAGGAGATCATCGGCCGCACCAAGATCGACAACATCGAGATCGATGACGACGACAAGCCGCGCAAGTCGCACAAGTCGCTCGCCACGATCGAGGAC
>NZ_RZSC01001271.1:0-987 GCF_003998155.1 Mesorhizobium sp. M1E.F.Ca.ET.063.01.1.1 | reverse complement strand
GGAGACCCGCCGCGGCGTTCTTGCGGTCGCCTGTGAGGCTGACGGCGGCAAACCAGTCCTTGCCGCCGATGCTGACATCCATCACGCCGGCGCGGTCGCCGAACATGAACAGCGGTTGTCCGCCGAGCACAAGGCTGTCGAGCGGGCGCCCCCGCCAGCCGGTCGACAATGGCGACACGGCGATGATCTTGAAGGCGCCGTCGGTGATGGCAAGCACGTGGCTGCGGCCCATGGCGCCTTGGCGGCTGGTGGTCTCCAGGAGGTCCACGGCATTGGCGCCGGCCGCGCTCGGGTTCGCGGTGATTGCCTGCGCCATCTGTCCGGCGGCCAAAGACAGCACCGCCTTGGTCTCCCGTTCGACCTCGTCGCGCTCGTTCACCAGCGACAGGAAGCGCAGCGCGGCGATGACGATCAGGAAGATGACGATCAATGCGGGGATCGAGCGGCGCAGCAGCGGCTCCGCCGCCAGCAGCCGCTGGTAGGCGGGCTCGGCGATCAGGCGCGCGTTGCCGGCAAGCCCGTCGCCCCTTGCCACGCGACGCGCAAAAGCCTTCCCTCCGGGCGCGCCCCACGCGTCCGTCTTGGCCATAAATGGCACTCCCCGATTTGCCGCATACTTGACGATCCGGCTACGCCGCACGCCCGAATCGTCATTAAAGAATCAAAGGTGATTCGCCTTGTCCAGAGGCGCGGCCAAAAAAGATTAAAAGTTGATTGAAATTGACGCTTTTTCCCTTCTCCCCCTGTGGGAGAAGGTGGATCGGCGCGCAGCGCCGAGACGGATGAGGGGTGTTCCAGCGGAGTGAGACGTTGGCGTTCCCTGGAACACCCCTCATCCGTCGCCTTCGGCGACACCTTCTCCCACAAGGGGGCTAGCGTGCGCACACATTTGCTTCGTGCTGTGGTCAAGCGTGAAGAGGCGCCGTCGGAAAATGGCTTGAAGCGGTTGAATTGTATGTGATTCTGTAGCCGCCATTGTTGCATCTG
>NZ_RZSC01001270.1:0-989 GCF_003998155.1 Mesorhizobium sp. M1E.F.Ca.ET.063.01.1.1 | reverse complement strand
CTCGGGCAGGGGCCCGGCGACCAGCTCCGCCGGCTGCCAGTCGAGCGCCTTCAGGCTGGTCGAGGCGACATATTTAGGCAGCGCGTTGAAGCGGTCGGCGAAATCCCCGGTTTCGGAGGGCCATGAGCCGGCAAAGATCTCGTAGGTCGTGCGGCCGAGAAGCATGGCGCCGCTGTCGGCGAGCTCGTCCTCCTTGAACGCGTTCATCTCATCGTTCCAGGTCACGCCCGGCAACTTCTCGACCTCTGCAATGCCGTCGACGCTGATGAACTCCGTGATGATGAGCTTCCGCATGATGGTCTCCTTCTTTCGGGCAGCCGCGGGGGTGCCTTCAGAGGACGCACGAGATGATGCTTTCCCGACAACAAAAAAAGCCCGCCGGTGAGGCGGGCTTCTTGCTTTGGCTGGAGGGCCCTTGCTTAGTTGAACTTGTACTTGGCGTCGATCCGCACGGTGTGGAAGGACGGCGTCGAGGTGATGCTGCCGTCCGGCGCGCCCAGATCCGCCGAGAAGTCGTGCTTCTCGAACTGCGAATAGCGGTATTCGATGCCGACCGTCATCTTGTCCGACATGGCCGTTTCCAGGCCGCCGCCGACGCAGAAGCCGTTCGAGCCCCAGTCGATGATGTCGCCGATCGGGTCGGATGCGTTGAGATCGAAATGCTGCCAGCTATAGCCGGCCAGCGCATAGGCCAGCGTCGCTTCGTTGACCTTCATGCCGACGCGGCCGAGCACGTCGAAGCCATAGTCGGTGTCAAGATTGATCTGGCCGCCGCCGAGATCGAGCTCCGAGGTCATGCCGGAATAGCGCGCATCGACCATGACGCCCGCAACCCAGCTGCCGAAATCCTGGTCGTAGCCGAGGCTCGCTTCGCCGAACACGCCTTCGCCGCCGAGCCCGTTGAACTCCACGCCGGCCGGCGGAACATCGATCTGGTGCACGGACGCGCCGGCGCCGAGCTACAACTGGACCGGCTTCTATGTCGGCTG
>NZ_RZSC01000126.1:0-11300 GCF_003998155.1 Mesorhizobium sp. M1E.F.Ca.ET.063.01.1.1 | reverse complement strand
CCCCATTCGCAGTCGATGACGTCGACCTCGAAGCCGAGGCGCTCGGCCATGTCGACCCACAGATGCGAGAACTGGCCGAAGCGGGACATCAGCACCCGGTCGCCGGGGCTGAGCACGTTGGTCATCGCCGCCTCCCAGGCGCCGGTGCCTGACGAGGGGTAGATGAAGACGCGGCCGGTCTCGTTCTTGAAGACCTTTTTGATGTCCTCGAACAGCGGCAGCGTGAGATTGGGGAAGGAAGCAGCACGCATGTCTTCCATCGGCAGGTTCATGGCCTGCCGGACCTCTTCGGGAATGTTGGTCGGTCCTGGGATGAAAAGATGGGTAAAGCCGGCCATAAAGAGGATCCTCCCGAAAGACTTCGCAGACAAAGTGCCCTGCCGAACCATCATCGGGATTGCCCATCCGCTCACAACACCTGTCCAGATAGATTCCATGAGCCTTCTGGCATTGGGTCGAGCCCACACTTTCAGAAGCCCAGATGCGCCTATCGGATAGGTCAGACCCTACCCGCGCGCTGTCGAGTTTGCCTATGGCACCGGCAAACACGGAAACCGAACCTGCGCTCTGAGACCGCTGCCGGTGGGCGCAGAACGTGCCCGCGTGGGATGGTTTGAATTGCGACCTGCATCAACCGCCCAACCCAACGGACCATCCGACGACGGTCAGACATCCTACCGGTTGGGAGTGGTTCGACGTGATGCGGCCTCGCAAAGGCTGGTGCAATCCGTCCAGTCATCGCACTCGTGCAGCGCACCCGCGATGACTGACGGCCGGTGCCGCTGTGGAATTTGGCGGAAACCGCGGGCTTTCAAGATGCGGCGCCACTGGAAGCGCATGCGTCGCTCTGGCGACCAGCTATCAGCCGAACTTTCTTGCGGAGGCGGCGCCGAAAAGTACCATCGTCGATGCATTACACGCCTCGCTGCGCGACGCCACGCGGCAGCGAAATGGAATACTGACAAGAAGGCCTCGTTGCGGCTTGGTGGCCCTGGCGACTGCCGACGCGAGCACGAACCGGCGCGAACTCGCAGTATCTTCGCTCAAGCGAGACGGCTGTGATGCCCCCCGCTTGCTGCCACCGTCGCCAGGATCCGGGCCCGACGATAGGCATCCGGGATGGACAAAGCCCATACGAACAACCCGAACGCATGTCGCCCGATGTACGACTGATCCGGTGTTGTCGTCATGTAGCTGATCACCGAAAAGAAAAGCACGAAGAAAGCAAAGGCCAGCCCGCGCTTTGCGTCGCGCACAGCGAAGTGACCCGCCCCGGGGAAGAGTATCGCCAGAGCAAGGACCAGATAAGGATTGATTGGCTTGTCCATCGACGACCTCAGGCGGCTTCGTAGACTGGAATAGTGGACTCGCCCGCAGCCAGCGCCTCGCTCAATGACTTCGCCTCCACGACCGCCTTGCTGACGAGGTCGGCTGAAATCGTCACAACGGCAAAGCGGATCTGCCGCAGGAATAGATGTGCCGCGCGCTCGCCCTGGGCGGCCTGACGGATCACCCGGGTGCCGCGCGGCGCAATGACGGCTTCCTTCACGCCCGGATCGGAAAAGAGGCTGCGGAACATCGTTGCGGCACGCTCGACCTGCCACGCAGTGGCGCGACCGTCGCCTCGCATCAATAGTGAAGTGTCCGTGTCCGGCGGCGCCATCCATTCAGGCAAGTCGTGAACGAGCGAATAATATTCAGCACCGGTCGGGCGGGCGAGCGCACCAATCGCTGGCCGGCTGCACTCGCGAAGTTCGCTTAGTGTCACTCTGAGCCACAGCTGCGGCAGTCGGCGCGTCACCATGGTGTCGGCAAGGAGCTCAACCCGGACCTGCCTGCCGTCCTCAAGGCGGCTTGTGAGAATAGGAAACTGGTCGGGAGCGAAGGTGATCCGAGCGTCTGGAAAAAGCGTCGACGCCTCGTCAAGAAGCCTCCTGCGCTGCGCGAGGATGGCACGATGGTCGCTGATCGCCCGCTTGCCCATCCAGGCACAGGCAGCGGCGACAAATGCGGCAAGAGCGATTGCGGTGATCATTCGAGATCGCCTTGATGAGAACATGGCGGCGCAGAAGGCACGCCGCCACGTTTAACGGGTTCAATAACCGGCGGGCTTCGGCCAGGGCATGGTGAACTGGTCACCCCGACGCACGAACTGGTAGCGCCGGAAATGGAACCAGAGCGATGCCACGATGTAGAAGCACATCATCGCGCTGAGCTGCGTGCCATAGCCGAGGAAAACGGCGAAATAGGCAGCAGCGCATAGCGTCAGAAGCACAATCACCGGCAGCGGGTGGAGCGGATGCACGTAACCGCGCTTGATTGTGTCGAGCGGCCACTTGCGCCGGAACATGACCATGTTGAAGGTCATGAAGGTGTATCCGAGCAGGCCCGACAAGATCGAGAAGGTCACGACCTGGTCGAGCGGCGCGCCGAGCGCGAAGATGAGCGCGATGGGAACCAGGAATACGATCGACCGGTACGGCGTGCGGTAGACCGGGTGCACCGCGCCGAACCAGCTCGGCAGGTAGCGGTCGCGGCCCATCGAGAACCAGGCACGCGAAGCGTCGTTGATGCATCCGTTCGCAGAAGCGAGTGTCGAAAACATCGTACCGACGAAGAGCAGCACCATCAGGCCGGTGTTGCCCGTGACGCGCGCGGCGTCGAAGAGCGGCGTTCCGGCTTGACCGAGATATTCCCAAGGCAGGAGACCTGAGCAGACATACCAGGTCATGGTCGCGGCAATCAGCAGCGTCATGATGCCGGCCATGGTGCCGTAGGGCAGCGAACGCGCTGGCGATCGGACTTCTTCAGCCGCCTGGCAGGTTCCCTCGATGCCGAGATAGTACCACAAGCCGAAGTGCAGGGCCGCGACGATGCCGATCCAGCCATAGGGAAGCGGAGAGGTCGTGATCGCCGAAAAGTCCATCGGCACGGCGGAGGCACCGAGTTGCACCGAGACGAACAGGGCAATGATTGCCAGGAAGGCAATGGCCGTGATGACCAGATTGAAGGTCAGTGTAGCCAAAACGCCGCGGAAATTGAGCCACGCCAGGAACATGATGGAAAGGATGATGAACGGCTTCTGGTTGAGGCCGGTATGGCCCATCATCCCAGCGACCGTGTCAAGCAGATAGCCGACCGTAATCGCGTTGGCCGCCTCGAGCATGGTGTAGGCCATGACAAGGAACAGGCCGACATTGAACGCCATCAACGGCCCGACGATATGCTTGGCCTGAGCGTACTGGCCACCGGCGGCAGCAATGGTCGACGTCACTTCGGAGTCGATCATCGCCACGCAGGTGTAGAGCAGGCCAGCCACCCAGCAGGCGGCGAGCCCGGCGATCATGCCGCCTTTGCCGACAGAGAAGTTCCAGCCCATGTATTCGCCGACGAGCACGATGCCGACGCCGAGCGCCCAGATATGGGCGGGGCCAAGAACGCGCAGGAGTTGAAGCCGCTCGGCTGCGGGTGCGGTTATAGTCACGTTTGTCATTTCCGTCCCCTCAGATCTGGTGGCGTTCGGCCGTCACCTCGATCTCGCCTTCGCGTGATGAGGTCAGCAACTCGTTGTCGTAGGTGGTGTCGATGCGAATGAGATTCATGAGCATCAGCGCACCGAACATGGCTGAGAGGGCCCAGGCCACGTACTCAAGAATGTTCCAGATATCCATGGTCGCCTTCCTATCGCCGCTTTGGATCGAAGCGTTCTTCGATCACTTCGCGGTATTCCCTGTCCGAAAGCCGCACGACCAAGACAAAATAGCCAATCACCAGCACCGCCATGACGAGCAGCGGGGCCCAACTGAAACTGTAATCGAAGCGGGCGGTGATGATGTCGTTCGCCGCAGCCGGGTCGGTAATTCCGATCGCTGCCCATTGCTTGGCCTCGGTCGCATTCTGACCGAGCGCTTCCCAGGTCGGATTGGCGATCGGGTTAGGCGTTTTGGCGGCGCCGGCAAAGCCCAGGTAAAGGGGCAAATAGAGGGCGCCCACCGTCAGCACGAGCAGGGTAATGACGTCGAAGACCTGACCGGCGAGGCCCTGTTTGGGAGGTTGATATGCCATTGCCAGCTCCTTAGCGCCTGCGCATCTCGTCGAGATGCTTGATGTCAAGGCCGTAGATGAAATGCTTGTCTTCCACATAATGGCGTAGCATGGCGACAATGGCCGCCGTGTTGAACGCCAACACCAGTCCGCATGCGACCGACAGGATGATGCGCATGGCGGGGATCGAGATGTACGGCCAGACGCTGAACAGCGCGAAAAGAAGTGTGCCCCACAGCACGATGACGAAGGCCAACAGGCCTGCGCGATCGCGAGTGTGCATTTTGTCGATGCGCTGGTTGAGGCTGAGTTCGCCAGTTCGACTACTGATTGTCGCTTCCATTTGTTCTCCTCCAGGCGGCCATTTTCGGCTTCATTGCGCTTTTGCGGTAGGGAAAATTAATTTCCCAACAGGAATATCCGGCAAAGTTAATTTCCTGTCAAGTGACGCGGTGCAGATAGTGGATGGCGTCGGTAAGGCAGAGATGCTCCTGAACAGATTTGAACCCGGATATAGATTTGCCTTCGCGCGCCACGCGTTCACCATCGTCTCGACAGGTTTGGGGCCACGCCTTTTCGGTTGCGCGGAGCGGCCGTCGAAAGCCGCAAAACCGCCTTGATCCCCAGCGGAATTGCGCTCGGCAGGGCTTCCGGCGCTGATCCATCAACGGTTGAACGCGAGAGCGTTTCACCGTTTCATGGAAACGGCGAACCGCTCTATCTCTTTGTTCTTACGCAATTCCGGACGGAAAACCGCTACACACTTTTCCTGGAATTGCTCCAGGTCGGTCATGCCGGCCTGCTCAGCAAGGGCAATTCCGACTTCACGGGCGAACACCTCTGCTCCGGCAAGGGTCACTCGTAGATCGGAAATCGGCCGACCAAATCCTGCACTTCCTCGCGCACAGCCGCCTCGATAGCTGCGTTGCCGCTCTCGCCTTTTGCGGCCAACCCATCAATGACGCACATCGTCAGACGGCCGACTTGACGGAACTCGTCGGCGAGGAAACCGCGCGTCGTACACGCCGGCGTGCCGAGCCGGACACCGGACGTGACCGTCGGTCCTTGCGGATCGAAGGGAATGCCGTTCTTGTTGCAGGTGATGTGGGCGCGGCCAAGCACGGTCTCCACTGCCTTGCCAGTCAGATCCTTGCGCCGCAGGTCGACCAGCATCAAATGCGTATCGGTGCCGCCTGAGACGATGTCGACACCGCCATTGGCAAGTGTCTCTGCAAGGATTTTGGCGTTGGCGACGACGTTTGACGCATAGGCCTTGAATTCCGGCGCCAGCGCCTCGCCGAAGGCAACTGCCTTGGCAGCAATGACGTGCATCAACGGCCCGCCCTGCAGACCAGGAAACACCGCCGAGTTGATCTTCTTCCCGATCTCCTCGTCGTTGGAGAGCACCATGCCGCCACGGGGGCCGCGCAGGGTTTTGTGTGTGGTCGTGGTCACCACGTGGGCGTGTTCGAGGGGATTGGGGTGGACGCCGCCGGCCACCAGGCCGGCGAAATGCGCCATGTCCACGAACAGCTTGGCCCCAACTTCGTCGGCGATCTCACGAAACGCTTTGAAATCGATAATGCGGGGATAGGCCGACCCGCCGGCAAGAATCACCTTGGGTTGGTTCTTGCGCGCCAGGTCGCGCACCTCATCGAGGTCGATGCGATGGGTGTCTGGCCGCACCCCGTAGGAAACGACGTTGAACCACTTGCCGGACTGGTTGACCGGCGCGCCGTGCGTGAGATGCCCGCCGGCGGAGAGGTTAAGACCCAGAAAGGTGTCGCCGGGCTGCATCAGCGCCATGAAGACCGACTGGTTGGCCTGACTGCCGGAGTTCGGCTGTACGTTTGCAAACGAGCAGCCAAACAGCGCCTTGGCGCGCTCGCGCGCCAGATCCTCGACTTCGTCGACGAACTGGCAGCCGCCATAGTACCGGCGGCCGGGATAACCCTCCGCATATTTGTTGGTCAGCACCGAACCCTGTGCCTCGAGCACCGCTCTGGAGACGATGTTTTCGGAAGCGATCAACTCGATCTCCTTGCGCTGGCGAGAGAGCTCCCGCTGCATGGCGTCGCTGACGGCATGGTCCGCAACAGCTACTCCTGCGCTGAAGAAACGACTTGCGGCGCCGGTGTCAGGTTTGGTCGAGATGTTCATGAAGCTCCTCCCTTGCGGCGCGACACAACGCCAACACTATGGTCTCACCCGGTCCAGCCCAGACCGGTTGAAATGCAATTGATCGAAAGCAGCAGCGCGTTGACCGCACGCTTGGGCTTGGCCGTCGTGCCGTCCTGCGCGCGAACTTCGCGCAAAAGCTGCACCTGCAACCGATGTATGCCATCCAGCTGCGGCCTGATTCGGTCGAAGTGCTGCTTGAAGGCCGGAAAGCGCTGCGAAACCTTCAGGCCGCCATTGATCTCGGCAATGGTCTTGCGGGTCAAAGCATATTCGGCGGCGATCTTGCGGTATATCCGTTCGCCCACCTCGTGGTCCTGCACCAGCCCAGCGTAGAGCCGGCCGATCTCCATGTCGGTTTGGCAAAGTCCCTTATCGACCTCGTCGACGATGAGGCGGAAAAAGCGCGAGCGCTCGAACATCTGCCGGAGCAATTCCAACCCGGCGTTGCCGCGAACAGTGAGGAACGAGTTGAGCGCGCTGCCGATGCCGTACCAATTGGTCAGCAGATGCCGGTTCTGGCTCCAGGCAAAAACCCAGGGAATGGCGCGCAGATCGGAAATGTCGCGCGCGCCGAAGCGGCGGGCCGGACGCGAACCGATCTTCAGCAGCGACAGCTCTTCCACCGGGCTCGCCTGGTTGAAATAGTCGATGAAGCCCGGCTCGTTGATGAGGCCCGAATAGGACGCCTGCGACATGCCGGTCAAAGCCTCCAGCGCCTCACTGAACTCAGGGATGTCCCTTAACTCAGGCTCATTGTGTGATTTGACGGTATGGGCGAAGACGCTCGCAGCAAGGATCTCGAGCTGATAGAGTCCCGTACCGCGATTTGCGAATTTCGATGACACGACTTCGCCCTGCTCGGTCACGCGCATCGCCCCGCCAACTGTGCCGGCAGGCTGAGCAGCGATCGCTCGACCTGTCGGCGCACCGCCTCGACTGACAGAGCCGCCGCGGCCGTGGAAGAAGCTGATGGCGATCTTGCGCTTCTGGCTGAGGGCGTGGATGCGTCTTTGCGTCTTATTCAATTCCCAATTCGAAGCAAGGAAACCACCGTCCTTGTTGGAGTCGGAGTATCCCAGCATGACTTCCTGCCGGTTGTCGAAGTCGCGCACGGAACGGCGCACGATCGAGACTGAAAGAAGCTGATCCAGAACATCAGGCGCGGCGCGCAGGTCGCCGATAGTCTCGAAAAGCGGCACGACGCGCAGTGCGATCGCACCGCTGCCGTCGAGCGCGGTGGCCATACCGGAATATTGGGCGAGCAGATAAACTGCCAGCAGGTCCTCGGAAGAACGAGTCATGCTCAAGATGAAGGCGCCAATCGCACCGCCGTTCGGCCCTGAGGAGGCTTCGCGGATGACGTCGAATAGGTCGAGAAGTTCCCGCGCCTCCTCGGAGAGCGATTGCCGATCGATCCTAAGCTGTTCGCCGGCGCTGAGTGCCGAACGAATGCGCTGGGCCCATTGCGGCGTATCGAGCGCCGGTGCTTTGTCCGCATCCATGTGCTTGAAAAGCTCGGACAGCACCCGATTGACGACCGTCGAGTTCTGGCGAATGTCCAATGCGACCGTACGAAAGCCGAAGGTCTCGACCTGCTGGCGCAAAGGGCGAACAAAGCGCCGCGCAACGTGGTTGCCGCCCACTTTGGCAAGGACCGTTTCGAGGTGCCGCAGGTCGGTCTTGAACAACTCTGACCGGGCATACGGCTTGGCCGCCGTCTCACCGAGCATAGCCCGCAGGCGATCCAGCATCGCGGCCGCGAACTGCCGCAGCGGCTCTCCCGGATTGCGCGCCACGATCTCCCGAGCCGCGCCGGATCGATGCAGCGCGTGGCCGAGCGCCTTGTTGAAGTCTTCCGGAATGTCGACGACATTCGCGCTGATGCTGAGCACGGCGACCAACCGGCGAACCTGCTGGATGTACCAATTGATGGCTGCCTGGCGGCATTCCGTGAGCGCCTGAGCGGTGGTCTTGGCCGTGACATTTGGATTGCCGTCGCGATCTCCACCGATCCACGACGCGTAGCGCATGAAGGACGGCACCTTGAGATCGTATTTCGGGTAGTGACGGGCGAACGCCTCCTCGATGGCATCATAGATCTTCGGCGTCGCCTCGAAGATCACCTCCCGGAAGAAATGCAGCCCCCATGCAATCTCGCTTTCGACCGAGGGCCGTTCAAGTCGCAACTCCCCCGACATCCACAATAGCTCGATCTCGCTCCTGAGATCGTCGATCAGCTGCTCGCGCTCGCGCGGCGCCCAACGCTGCTGCTCGAGTTCGGTGAGCTTACGGTAGATGCGCCGATGAATTTCGAGAACAGTGACGCGCTTGGCCTCGGTCGGGTGGGCGGTCATGGTTGGCCCGACATTCAGCCTATCGAGGGCACCCTGCAGTTCCTCGGCCGGATAGCCGGCCGCGGCGATCTCGCCCACGACATTGGCGAAGGAGCCAATCACCTCATCCGCGCCACCCATCTGCTCGAGCTCGCGACGTGAACGCATCGCGAGCAATTCGTTGGCGATAGCGACGAGCTGGAACCATATCCCGGTCGCCTGGAGAGCAGGGATGCGCTGAGCATCGGCGAGAGTGTCGAGACCAACACGCCCGGCCGGAACGCCGGCTATCCCAGGTTCACGTTCGCTGACGACAGAGGTCAGCAGCCTGAACAGAAGGCTTCTGACGTCCTCGTGACAGCTGAGCAGTCTGCTGTCGTCCAAAGCGGCACCCATTCGTCTAGGCGTTATCCCGGACGGCCGACCTGAGCAGGCGCCTCGGGAAACTAAGAAAGCCATTTGGAAGCAGACAGGTTTTTTTGCTCCTTGAAAACGCCCGGACGGGTAGATTTGCCATTCGATTGGGTAGGTCGATGCCCAGTCCAGATGGTGGTCGGCAAGGGTGTCCAGGACTACCCGGCCAGGCAGAAATCACAATCCTATCCAATCGTTGGTCCAGTGCGTCTCGCCCGCAAAGCGCTACTTGCCTAATATGCAAAAATGTTGCACCTTGGTAAAAATCGCTGGCCTTCGGAATAACGCTTGTTGTCCGGCGCTATCATGCGGAACGAAAGGATATGGACGTGCAGCAAGTGCTTCCTGGTCTCTTCGAAGGGCATGCTCCAATCACCCTTCAGAACGCTTTCCATGATGCGCTTGAAGCTCTCGAAGAATGGAGGGAGAGCGACGACGAGCCTTTCGTCCAGATTCACGGCGTTCCTGTACAGATCAGCAGAATTTTCGTCAGAATGGGCGACTGTACCGATCTGCTGCCGCTCAGAACGCAAGGCGTTCTTGGCGCGATCGTTGGTATGAGCGTGGTTCGCGCTGCGGACCGCATACTTTACGCTGAAGCCGCGAGGCTTGTGATACCCTTGTGCGCTCCGGCGACTCGACTGTGCCGTCGCCCTTCCGAGCACGTTTAATGCATGTCGCCCAAAAGTGCGCAGCGGTTTTGGGGGAACGACATGCATCAAAACAAAGACTTAAAGCGCGTCGCCTGGCTCCGCTTCAGCGCGACGCGCTTTAGATATTCAGGATACCTCTTCGCCTAAGGCAGGAGATTTATCCGGCCGGCCTCGAATTGGCAGGCCGCTAGCCGATGCCGGCGACAATTTTCTTGAACTCAAAGACGGTCGCGATTTCTTTCACCGGCATAGAGCGCCACCGCCATCGCTCGATTGCGAACGTCCAGTTTTTCGTACAGATTTTTGAGGTGATATTTGACGGTATTCTCAGAAATTCCGGTGCGGGCTGCGATCTGAATGTTGGTCCAGCCATCGGCCAGCACCGACAGCAACTCTCTCTCGCGTGTCGTCAGCCGCGAAAGCGGCGTGTCGTTGATTTTCGAGACATCTACATAGGGGATACAAATCCGGCCTTGCGCGACCGCGGTCAGTGTGTCGAATAGGACCGCCGGGTCGTCGAACTGATAGCAGAACCCTTGGGCGCCGAGGCGCACGCACTGCCTGAGAATGGCTACGTCGTGGTCATTGGAAAAGATCACGATGCGCGCACAAAGGTTGCGCTGCTGCATTTCCGTAAGCAAGCTGGCGCCGTTCATGTCGGACAGTTTCCAGCCGACCACGGCAAGATCGAATTGAGCGGTCGCGGCTGATGCCGCCTGGAGAAAGGCTTCGCCGGTCTGCACATTGCCGACAAGATCAAAGCGACGATCCCGCGAGATCATGTCGGTCAGTGCAGCAACCACAAGCGGGTTGCGCTCCGCGATCAAGACTCTGAACCTTGTCTCTCCGCCCATCGATATCACTTGATCCCAATGCCCAGAACCGACCGTGGCGGCACGCAGGCGCATCACCTTGGGTTCCAGCACCTTCTCCCCTGCTCTCTTCCACGATTGATCGGTGACTCCGACCTGCTTCGGGTCCCAGCGTTACCGGTCTCGTTGAATAGCGCATTCTAAATTCATACCATGAATTTTATTTTCCTTCTAGTACAATTTTTCGCCACAACCCCAGACCGGATGGTGCTCGATATTTTTCTTGGCATGAATTTTTTTGCACATGGAGTTGACCAGGGTTGGGAACCCTTTCGGATCGCAGTTGATATCGCCCGTGCGATCAACGAACGCGATGCCATGAAGCGACGAGCCGCCCTGCGAGTCGTCAAGTGAACAAATCGAGCAAGAACAAAACGTGGCCGACGCCGACTCTCTGGGCTCATAATGGGCCCAAAACGTTTTGGGCTGAGGTCACTTTTTATCAATAGTCAACGGTTATGGTGGGCCCGGAGGGTCATTGTTTTCGACAGAAAATCAATACGTTAGCGGGTGGTTCGCCAACCCATTTCCTTCGTATTCTCTCGTATTGTCCGGCGAACCTAAGGACCAGGAGGAGGACTAGTTTTCAATGCAAGCGGTATCTCTGTCTTAATCCCACAAAAAGGGTCGATGAATGCATGTTGACCAAGGGTACGAGCGCTGGTTGGGGGCCGAAGATCGGGATAGGGGGACGCCTCACGGCGCCGCCCCTCCCACACCACCGGGCATACGGGTCCGTACCACGGCGGTTCGATCGGATTAAGCTTGGGCAGAGACAAGGAGTCGAGGGAGGCCGAGAGACT
>NZ_RZSC01001269.1:0-995 GCF_003998155.1 Mesorhizobium sp. M1E.F.Ca.ET.063.01.1.1 | reverse complement strand
CCTGACCCGCCGCGAGGAAGAGCCGGCCCGGCTCCAGCCGGCGCAGCCGCGCGAGCCGAAACTGCGCCAGGCGGCACCGGAAATGCGCCGCCTCGCCAGCCAGGACCCGCAGCTCTACGCGCCGCGCCGCGGCCAACTCGACGACCAGGGACGCCTCACGCCGCAGAGCCGCACGGTGCAGGAAGACGACCAGTTGGAGATTCCGGCGTTTCTGCGCCGCCAGGCCAACTGATCGATACAGCGGGCCGCTGATCGCTGACGATATATAACGGTTGTTAACAGGCAGACGAGAAATCGTCTGCCTGTTGGCGTTAAAGGTGGTTGTAAAACAGAGTGTTACGAGCGTTTTTTCGCTCGCTGCCGCGGTTACAAAGGGTAAGAAACCGTGATTTGGAGTCTCTCGGACGGGCCATTATCTTCGCCTCGGACTAAAGTCGGTTTGCCGGGATTCGGGGAGTTGGCCCTGCCTGCCGATCATATCAGAGCCGCATGCCTTGTTTCATTTGCCGCATTCATGCGGACGCAAGACGATCCGTCTGGCTGAAAATGCTCAAGAGGCTGATGAAGCGGACGCAGGCAGTTAGGGCTTATGGGGTTTGTCTTTGCACGACTATCAGACGACAGTTAAAGCGCGCGTGACGTTGACCGGCACGGGCGTCCACAGCGGCAAGCCCGTCACCGTTCATTTCCTGCCCGCCGACGCCGACACCGGCATCGTGTTCCACCTGTCGAATGGCGGCGAGGGCCGGGAGTTCCGCGCGCTGGTCTCCGAGGTCGGCGCCACCGACCTTTGCACCATGCTCGGCGATCCGGCCGGCGAGCATATCGGAACCGTCGAGCACCTGATGGCGACGGTGTTCGGACTTGGCATCGACAATCTCATCATCGAGATCGACGGTCCGGAAGTTCCCATTCTCGACGGCAGCGCCATGGCCTTTGTCGAGGCCTTCGACCAGGCGGGCATCGAGACGCTGGCGGTCAAGCGCCGCTATATC
>NZ_RZSC01001268.1:0-995 GCF_003998155.1 Mesorhizobium sp. M1E.F.Ca.ET.063.01.1.1 | reverse complement strand
TTCGACGGACGGCTTCGGCGCGTTGACATCGGCCGCCGCAAGAACGATCGCCGCAGGCTTCAGTGCGATGACGTCGTTCATCTGCGATTGCTGGGCGTCGGTCTTGTTATCGGCGTTCAGCGATTTGAAGTCATAGCCGACCTGCTTCAGGAACAGTTCCAGCGCGGTCACCGAGCCGGTTTGGAATTCGTCGAGCAGTGTCGGCACCAGGTAGTAGACGGTACCCTTGGACTGGGCGAATGCCGGCGTGAGCGTGGCAACGGCCAGGGCCAGGATACCGAAGACAGAAAGTAGCACTCGCTTCATGTCGTTCGCTCCTCTTCTCGCCGGACCCCTCATTTGTCCCTCAGCCCGCCGGTCCGGCACCGGCGAGCGTCTCTCCGGTGATCATGTTGATCACCGCATCGGGACTTGTCTTGTTGCGCGCAACGTCGCCTGCCACGACGCCTTGGCGGATCACCACGATCCGGTCGGCGACCTGGAAGGCCTGCTGCATGATGTGGGTGATGATGACGACACCGATGCCCTGGCTTGCCACCTGGCGGATCATGTCGAGGCCGCGGCGCGTCTGCTCGACGCCGAGCGCGGCGAAGGGCTCGTCGAGCAGCACCAGCTTGCCGCCCCAATGGACGAAGCGGTTGAGCTCGATCGCCTGCCGCTGGCCGCCCGAGAGATGCTCGACCTTGGTGCGCAGCGAGGGAATGCGCGTGCCGGCATTGGCCAATGCCTTCGCCACCACCGCTTCCATGGCGCGCTCGTCGAGTACCGGAACGCCAAGCACCTTGCGCGTGATCTCGCGGCCCATGAAGAAGTTGGCCACCACATCGACGTTGGTGCAGAGCGAGAGATCCTGGTAGACCGTCTCGATGCCGGCGGCCTTGGCCTCGGCGGGGGATTTGGCAAGGAACTCCTTGCCTTCGAACAGCATGCGGCCGGAAGTCGGCTCGAGCCCGCCGGCGATGATCTTGACCAGCGTCGACTTGCCGGCGCCGTTG
>NZ_RZSC01001267.1:0-995 GCF_003998155.1 Mesorhizobium sp. M1E.F.Ca.ET.063.01.1.1 | reverse complement strand
GGTCTCGAACATCTCGCGGCCGTAGATGCCCTTGAGATGCAGCATCTTGAAGATGACCTTGTTCCAGTCGATCTCGAAGCCGGTGGGCGCGATGCCGAGGATGGCGATCTTGCCGCCATTGTTCATGGTGTCGATCATGTCGCGGAAGGCGGGTGCGGCGCCCGACATCTCAAGACCGACGTCAAAACCTTCGGTCATGCCGATCGAAGGCATGACGTCGCGCAGCTTCTCCTTCGAGGCATCGACGACATGCTGGACGCCGAGCTTGCGCGCCAGGTCCAGCCGGACCGGGTTGATGTCGGTGATGACGACTTTTCGCGCGCCGACGCATTGCGCGACGAGCGCGCCCATGATGCCGATCGGGCCGGCGCCGGTGACCAGCACGTCCTCGCCGACCAGATCAAAGGACAACGCCGTGTGCACGGCATTGCCCAATGGATCGAAGATGGCGGCGATTTCGTCCGGCACGTCGTCGGGGATCGGCACGACATTGTGCTGCGGGATCGCCATGTATTCGCCGAAGGCGCCTGGACGGTTGACGCCGACGCCCAGCGTATTGCGGCACAGATGCCCTCGCCCGGCGCGGCAGTTGCGGCAGTGGCCGCAGACGATATGGCCCTCGCCCGAGACGCGCTGGCCGACCTTGTATTCGGTGACCGCGGCGCCGTAGTCGGCGACCGCGCCGACAAATTCATGGCCCGTCACCATCGGCACGGGCACAGTCTTCTGCGCCCACTGGTCCCAATTGTAGATGTGGACGTCGGTGCCGCAGATCGCGGTCTTCCTGACCTTGATCAGCACGTCGTTCGGGCCGATCTCCGGCACCGGCACCTCTTCCATCCAGATTCCCGGCTCGGCCTTGGCCTTCACCAGCGCCTTCATCATGTTGGACATTTCTAGCTCCTTACCCTCCCCCTTGTGGGGAGGGTGGCCCGAAGGGCCGGGTGAGGGTCAAAGCAACTGGCGACGGTACTGACCCTGCATACCCCCGCCCC
>NZ_RZSC01001266.1:0-998 GCF_003998155.1 Mesorhizobium sp. M1E.F.Ca.ET.063.01.1.1 | reverse complement strand
GCTCGGCGTCGCCGTCATCTCCTGGTCGGAGATCTGCACCGGCACCAGGCCTTCGAAGCCGTTGGCGGTCGCGGCCGGATCGCCATTGGCGTAGCTGTAGGCCATGAGCTGGTAGCCCGCGGCATTTACCAGCCGACCCTCGGCATCCGGAATGAAGGCGCCGGCGCGGGTGAGATAGGGTGTGCCGCTCGGATCCTGCACGACGAAGAAGCCGTCGCCGTTGACGGCGAGGTCGGACACCGAGGTGGTGTACTGAAGAACACCTTGCGAGCTGATGGCGGAGCGGATCGTCGTCGTGACGCCGCCCGAATTGTAGGCGCCGCCGGTGGTCGGCATGATCAGCGTCGAGAATTCAGCGGAGGAGCGCTTGTAGCCGGTGGTGTCGGAGTTGGCGATGTTGTCGGCCACCGTGGACAAGCGGTTGGCCTGCGCGTTCATACCGGAGACGCCGGTCCGCATCATTCCGTAGAGGCTCATAGATACATCTCCTCGATGCACGAAGCGCGTCGCGTCGGGGCGGCGCGCTTTATGTCTTTGTTTGATGCATGCCGTTCTCCCAAAACCGCTGCGCACTTTTGGGCGGCATGCACTAGGTCAGAGGCCATGAGGGTAGGCTTCGTGTCTTGCGCGAGGCTGGCGCGGACCGTGCCGGCGGCAGCCATCAGAACACCAGCCGGTAACCGAGGAACCGCTTGGAATCGATCGGGTCGTGGCCAAGCTTCTCGCGCAGTTTCTTGCGCAGCTTCGAGATGTGGCTCTCGACCACGTTCTCCTCGACCTCTTCGTCGAAGATGCCGTAGATGGCGTTGAACACCTGCGTCTTGGTCACGCGGCGGCCGCGATTGCTGGCCAGATATTCCAGGATGCGCCGCTCGCGCCGCGGCAGCGGCAGCGGCTCGCCGTCGATCTCCGGATCGCGGCCGTCCATGAAGATGCGCATCGAGCCGACTTCGGTGTAGGCGGCCTCTTCATGGGCGCGGCGGCGGATGGCGGTGATG
>NZ_RZSC01001265.1:0-933 GCF_003998155.1 Mesorhizobium sp. M1E.F.Ca.ET.063.01.1.1 | reverse complement strand
CCTCGAGCAGCGTCTCGACGCGGGCCGGCACATCGGCCGGCGAGATCTTCAGGGTCGCGGCAGCCGCCTTCAGGCGTCTGTCCTGTTCGTCGAGGTGCCTGCGCGCCGCCTCGCCGGTCAGCGCCTCGATGCGGCGCACGCCGGCCGCGACTGCGCTGTCCGACAGGATGCGCACCAGGCCGATATCGCCGGTCGAACGGACATGCGTGCCGCCGCAGAGCTCGACCGAATAAGGCCGGTTGGCCCTGGCGCCATGCAACCCAGTTCCCATCGACACCACGCGCACTTCGTCGCCGTATTTCTCGCCGAACAGCGCCATGGCGCCCTCGGCGATCGCATCGTCGACCGACATCAGGCGCGTCGTCACTGGGCTGTTCTGCACGACGATCTCGTTCGCCATGCGCTCGACATCCTCGAGCTCTTCCGGTGAGATCGGCTTGTTGTGCGAAATGTCGAAGCGCAGCCGTTCGGGCGCGACCAGCGAGCCCTTCTGGGCGACATGGGTGCCCAGCACCTCGCGCAGCGCCTCGTGGATGAGGTGCGTCGCCGAATGGTTGGCGCGCAACCTGGAGCGGCGCGCATGGTCGACCTTGAGCTCGACCGCGGCGCTGGTTTTGACCGTGCCGCGCGTCACCTTGCCCAAATGCACGAACAGGCCGTCGGCCTTCTTTTGCGTGTCGGTGATCTCGATCGAGAAGCCGTCGCCTAAGATTATGCCGGTATCGCCCATCTGGCCGCCGGATTCGCCATAGAACGGCGTCTGGTTGACGATCACGGCAACGGCGTCGCCTTGACCGGCGCTGTCGACAGTCTTGCCGTCCTTGACCAGCGCCTGGATCAGACCTTCCGCCTCTTCCGTCTCGTAGCCGAGAAAATCGGTCGCGCCCACCTTCTCGCGCACCGGAAACCAGACCGTCTCGGTCGCCGCTTCGC
>NZ_RZSC01001264.1:0-999 GCF_003998155.1 Mesorhizobium sp. M1E.F.Ca.ET.063.01.1.1 | reverse complement strand
GGCCGGCGCCCGCCCGCGCGGATCGCAAAGCTGCGGTCCGCGCGGGCCTAATTTTTCGGAGCCAGTTTTTCAGGCCAAGTCCATTTCTTCTTCGGGCCAAGTCATTCTTGACGAAAGGACGGCGAACCGGAAAGCTCGTCGCGGCGCGGCGCCAGGAGGCGCGGCGTGGTCGGCGACAGTGTCTCGCTGGAAGAGGCGCGGGCTTCAGCACGCAAGGTCGGGCTGTCGATGCTCGGGAGCCTCACGCGCGAGCTCGGCAGCCTCGACAGGATCACCGGCTGGTGCCGCGTGCACGGCATGGTCAATTCGGCGCCACGCTTCACCGCGACGCCGGCAGTGATGAACGGCTTTTCCGATCTTATCCTCGAGGTCTTCGGCCCGGAGGTCGGCCGCCACGCCCGCACGGCAATCGGCGTCGCCGCCCTGCCGTTCGATCTCCCGGTCGAGATCGAGGCGGAGGTGACGATTGAGGGGTGATCGGCTTGACCAGCCCATCATCGGCGCGATAGGCGGACGCACCGTCATTCAAACGATGAAAGACCCGACATGACAGACGCGATCGTAAAAGACAGCAACGGCACGCCGCTGAAGGATGGCGACTCCGTGACCCTGATCAAGGACCTCAAGGTCAAGGGCACGTCCGAGACGATCAAGCGCGGCACGCTGGTGAAGAACATCCGCCTCACCGGCAATCCCGGCGAGATCGAATGCAACACCAAGCAGGTGAAGGGCCTGGTGCTGAAGACGGAGTTTTTGAAGAAGGCGTGATTGAGGCGGAGAGCGCTGCGCGGGCGACAGCCAATCTCCCCCCTTGCGGGGGAGATGTCCGGCAGGACAGAGGGGGGTGCTGTCCCTCCAACCTCTCTGCATTCGGCCTGCTTTCCTGAGACATGGGATTTTTGTCAGGCAGAGCGGGAAACGCCGCGTTCCTTCGCACCCCCCTCTGCCCTGCCGGGCATCTCCCCCGCAAGGGGGGAGATGCCCGGCAGGGCAGAGGGG
>NZ_RZSC01001263.1:0-1004 GCF_003998155.1 Mesorhizobium sp. M1E.F.Ca.ET.063.01.1.1 | reverse complement strand
GGTGCTGGTCGGCGGCGCGCCGCTCAACGAGGAATTCGGCAAGGCCGTCGGCGCCGACGCCTATTGCCGCGACGCGGCGGTGGCGGTCGAGACCGCCAAGGACTTCATGAAGCGCAAGCACAACGTCCGCGCTTCGGCCTGATCCCAAGGCACCCGGCATGGACCGACAAGAAAAGCCGCGCCTTGCAGCGCGGCTTTTTCGTTCCCAGATGATGAACGAGGCTGCCGATCAGTTGACCGTGTCTTTGACCGCCCTTGCCGTCGATTTGACATCCTTGCCGACGCCCCGAATGGTGTTGGCGCAGGCCGTAAGTGCAAGCGCGCAGGCAAGGATGGCCATCGGCGCGATGCGTAGCAGTTTCATGGACGGTGTCTCCTTCGACAGATATTAGCCCCGCAGCGAAAGCCGGCCGACTTGGTCAAAACGCAAAAAACGAAACCGAATCAAACAGACAGGCTGCTCGTCATCGCCTGCGGGATGATCGCGCGCGAAGTTTTGGCCGTCAAGCAACAGCTAAAGCTCGACCATCTCGAGCTGACCTGCCTGCCGGCCGAGTTCCACTTCTATCCGGACCGCATCGCACCGGCGATGGACAAGGCGATCGCGAAGGCCAAGGCGGACGGCTACAAGCACATCTTCGTCGGCTATGCCGACTGCGGCACCGGCGGCCTGCTCGACCGCGTGATCGAGAAGCATGGCGTGGAGCGCATGGCAGGCCCGCACTGCTTCGCCTTCTACCAGGGCATGAACGCCTATGCGAAGGTCGCCGACGACGACATGATGTCGTTCTACATGACCGACTTCCTCTGCCGCCAGTTCGATGCCTTCTTCATCAAGCCGCTCGGCCTCGACCGACACCCCGAACTGATCAAGGACTATTTCGGCAATTACGAGAAGCTGATCTATCTCGCCCAGACCGACGATCCGGAGCTGGACAAGGTTGCCGAGAAAGCCGCCGCCCTGCTCGGCCTCGCCTATGAGCGCCGCTCGACCGGCTATGGCG
>NZ_RZSC01001262.1:0-1005 GCF_003998155.1 Mesorhizobium sp. M1E.F.Ca.ET.063.01.1.1 | reverse complement strand
GGCGCCGTTCTGGGTCAGCGGGAATTTCACCGTGTAGGTGCCCGGTGTGCCGGCCGCCATCAGCGCATGGAAGCGCGGCAGCGTCGAATGGCCCTTGGCCTTGGCGTTCTGCATCGCTTTGTCGCCGGTATAGTAGGCGACGACGTTTTCCTTCACCGGACGCGGCGCCGTCGGCGAGGCGCCGGGCGCGGCCTCAGGGATGGCGATCGGCTTGTTGCTGTGGCCGGGCGTGTTGAAGAACCCGTAGCCGACAGCGGCTGCGAAAACGATTGCCACGACTGGACTGCGCATCGACCCCTCCAAAACCCGATCACGGATACGTTACCGGAAGGCGGTTGCCGCACCGCCAAGGGACAGGGTGAGCGGGTGGTTAGCGAAATGCTGAAATTGCCGCCGATGCGCCGGCCAAATAAAACGGCAAATCGCTTGATCCAGGTCAACGCATCGCGGCTCTTCCTGCAGTCTCCTTGGCTGTTTATTCAAGGAGACTGGATGTGCCCACCGAGACCCTGATCGTCCTCGCCGTCGTCCTGGCCTATTTCGCGATCTTCATGGGCGTGCTGGCCTACGCGACATACGCAGAATCGCGGCCGCGACCGCGTGCACAGAGGTTCGAAAGCGGATCAATCCGCGTCGGCGACCATCTGCCCGCCGTCCAGCCAGTTGCGCCACTGCCGCTCGTCGCCGTGAAAGACGTTGAGGTCGATGCGGCCGCTCACTCCGCGTGACAGGCCGGAGCCGGAATACTGCCAGAACAGCCACTTGCGGCCGGGATAGACCTTTGACGGGTGCGCGGCGACCGCGCGCAGCCAGAACGGATAATCCGGGAAGGCGCCGCGCAGATTGTCGCGATAGAAATCAGGGCTGGTATAGATGATGGGCCGCTGGCCGTAATAGCGCTCCAGCTTGTCCATGAACACCTGCATCTTCTCCAGCACCGTTTCACGCGAAGGCCTGCGCCTGCAGGAGGACTCACCGTTCCACTCGACGTCGATGACGGGCGGC
>NZ_RZSC01001261.1:0-1006 GCF_003998155.1 Mesorhizobium sp. M1E.F.Ca.ET.063.01.1.1 | reverse complement strand
GGGAAAACGACATGCATGAGATTTGGAATTCAGGAGTATCGAAAATGAAGAAGATCATTCTTGCCAGCGCGGCCGTTCTGGCCCTCTCCAGCGCCGCTTTCGCGGCCAGCGACAACTACGGCTCCAACGGTGCAAACCAGCCGGCGGCCGCAGTCGACACCTCGCGCACCTCGTCGATCGGCTCCGACTCGCCGGTCCGCAAGCAGCTGAACTCGTCGAATGACGAGCAGAAGTCGGCCCCGCAGGGCAGCGACCGCAACCTCTTCGGCCGCTAGAGCAATTCCAGGAAAAGTGTGTAACGGTTTTCCGTCCGGAATTGCGTGAAAACAAAGAGATAGAGCGTCTCATCGTTTCCGTGAAACGGTGAGACGCTCTATCAGCCGCGGGCAGTTGAAAAAAAGGGCGGCGAGTCAGGCTCGCCGTCCTTTTGTTTGCCGGAGCGGAAGGATGCCGGCCTCAGGCCGCCTTCGCCTCTTCGCGATGAAGCGTGAAGGAGTGGCCGTCCGCGTCGAAGATATGCAGGTCGCCGGCGCTGGCATTGAGCCGCAAGGTCTCGCCGCGCTTGACCTCGACATTGCCCGGCAGCTTGGCCACGAGCGGCAGGTCGGCGCGGCCGATGTCGACATAGACGAGCTGTACCTCGCCGAGCTGCTCGATATAGTCCACCTTGCCTTCGAACAGATAGTCCGTGCCGGTGGCGATCGCGAGATCCTCCGGCCGCACGCCGAAGCTCACCGCCGCGCCGTTCGCCGAAGCGGGCGTCGCGATCGGCACCGTCGCCTTGCGGTCGCCGACGTGGCTGACCACGGTCGGATTGCCGGCCTTCTCGATCTTCGCCGGCAATATGTTCATGGCGGGCGAGCCGATGAACTGGGCGACGAACAGATTGCCCGGCCGCTTGTAGAGTTCCATCGGCGTGCCGACCTGCTCGACAACGCCTTCCTTCAACACCACGATGCGGTCCGCCAGCGTCATCGCCTCGACCTGGTCGTGCGTGACATAGATC
>NZ_RZSC01001260.1:0-1008 GCF_003998155.1 Mesorhizobium sp. M1E.F.Ca.ET.063.01.1.1 | reverse complement strand
GCCGAAAGCGAGCCCGGCAGCTTTTCCGGAACGGTGATGACGGTCTTGGCCAGATTGATGGTGCCGGCGATCACCGGCGCCGAGACCAGCGGACCCTTGATGGTCAGGTCGCCGCCGAGATTGGCGGTCACCACCCTGCCGTCGGTATAGCGGCCGTCGGTCAGCTTGATCGAAAGGTCGGCCGGAAAACCTTGCGCCGGGTTGATGCCGACCGTGCCGCTGGCCGAAAGGCTGCCGCGCGTCGACAATGTGCCGGTCAGGCGATTGATCCTGGCGACGCCGCTGCCGATCGAGACATCGGCCGCGATGTCGTTGACGGCAAGCCCGGAGCGCGCGTCGACGAGGCGCGCGCCCGAGGTGGTCACCGTGCCTCCGATGACCGGCGAGGACGCCGGGCCGCGCACCTGCACGTTCACATTGGCCGTGCCGGTAAGCCCCAGGCCTTGCGCCGCGAGCTTGGCGGCGAGGAAGGAAAACGGCACCTTGCCGTTGAAGTCGAGCGCCAGGGCCGGCGTGCCCGCGGTCGTAACCGTGCCGCCGCCCTTCAGGCCAAGACCGGCGCCGTCGCTGATGTTGGCCTCGAAGGCGAGCTTGTTGCCGGCAAAGGTTCCCGACGACGATACGTTCATGCCGCCGAGCCCGGCGCCGCGCGTCTGCGAGGTCTGCACGCCGGAAGCGTCCACGTTGAAGGCGACCGACGGGCTCGCCGGCGCGCCGCTAACCTTGACCGTGCCCGAGATCGAGCCGGCCGCATCGAGGCCGGGCGAAAAACTGTTGGCGAGCGACATCGGCACCCTGGCCAGATTGGCATTGATGTCCAGCGCTTGCCCGACCTTGCCCGTCACCGTCGCCGTGCCGCCGCCGAGATTGAGCACCAGCCTGTCCAGGCTCGTCGTGCCGTTGGCGATACTGACCGTCGAGGCCTGCGCGATCGCCGCCTTGATGCCTTGCACGGTCGCCTGACCCGAGGCGAGCTCGATGGTCGTGGTGCCATTCGCCACCCTCACC
>NZ_RZSC01000125.1:0-11416 GCF_003998155.1 Mesorhizobium sp. M1E.F.Ca.ET.063.01.1.1 | reverse complement strand
CCCATGAGCATTAATGGATGGGTCGCGCCTGCGCTGCACAGAAGCGCGAGAGCGAGAGAAAGCAGAGCGAACCTCAAGGCTCGACTTGCCCCAAGCCGGTCGATCTGCGGGGCGAGAAACAGCGCCGAGATCATGGTTCCCGCGCCATAGACTGCAACGGCTCGTGAGATCGCGGTCGGGGTCGAACCAAGAGATTTTGCCACGTCCGACAGGATCGGGCTTAGGACGAGAGAGTTTGATGCGACTACTGCCACAGCGAGCATTGTGATATAGAGTTGAGTTTTGCCGCGCGCCTGCTCCAATTTCCTCGTTTTCAATACGACTAATTCTGACGTTTGCCTTTCCACCATCGATGTCAATGTAACCCTCCACCTGGTATTGTCTAAAGCCCCCCCCCTGGTTGAGTCTGGAATGCCCTGCCTGAAAACTGGAAAAGCTATTCATGGATAGAATTGTACTCAAAAGTTGGCGGCACAATATGTCGAGCCGGCCGTGCGTTTCGATTTGTTGAGTTTTTAGGGAACGCTTGCGAGAAGCAAACGATGAATACTAGTCGATCGATTAGCTGATCTAATGATTTTCGGGATGGGTTCGCATCCGAGCGAAGAGGGTTTTGATTTCAGCGGTTACCAAACGCCGCGTAAAAACATGCGACTGGATGAACGGGTTGTTGTGTTGCCCAATAGCGGCGTCAGCCTAGTCTGCTACGAAGTCATTTGGAGGCATGGTCTGGCCGTCTTGGATGACGATTCGATCGGACGGCACGCGTTCCATACTTTTGAAAAAGCGCTTGGCTGCGCAATTCCGATGGGCACCCCGCTTGCTCTGTTCCGGACGCTATCGAAATGTCGGAGCGGCGGTCCGAGGCTACACTTTGCCCAATCGCCTAGCGACCGATCGCGCACCGAGCGCCAATTTGAGCGGCCCAGCCGAGACCAGGGCACGACGATCGACGACATCGCTGGCTGCGACACCCGCGGCCAACTTGGCGGGCATTAGTTGAGCTCATCGGTCGCCCAGAATTGATCATTTGTGGCCGGCGTTTTTTTCTGAAACCTTGAGTGCCGATCTTGAAAGAGCCGAACGCAGCCGCGAGCCTACAGCGTGCTTTCTGATCGAGCTGGGCGATCCCGCAGCGATCGGAATCGATGATATTCGAAACCAGACCGGGATGAATGGAATGCAGCGAACCTCACACGAATAGAGATTGTTGTGCCGAGTGTGGAGGGTCTGCGACTAGCTGCTCGGTGGTCTCAACAACTTCCCAGTCGACGGGCTTGACATGGCCGAACCAGGTGTGCCGCCGCTCCTCATAAGGAGACCGTTCGTCGCCTCTGTCGGGTCGGCGGATGCATGCATTGAGTTGCGTCATTCGCAATCCGTGATGCTCTCTTTTGAACCTGCAATGCTCAAGCCTGTCTAATTCTGAATTCAGCACTCTCGTGTCCTCGCGCACAGGACGAAGACAACCAGCACCGTCAGATTCACGCATCAACGCGACGCAAGGGTTTCAGCGCAGTCCCCAGGAGAGATTGATGTCAGTAGGTCGGATATCGATGCGGCTGCCGAATGTTGCCGGGGAAGGTTTGGGTGCGCGTGGTGCGGGCACGAAGGGCGTCGAGCATAGGCGGCTTGCGGCCAGGTTTGCGGCGATGACGGAGGAGGTGGAGCGGCGGGGGACGGCGCCGAAGGGGCGCTGGCCTGCAGCAGTATCGACGGAGGGAGGCGGGCTCGGGTCGTCGTCGCTCTATCTTGGCGGCCAATCGGCGATGCGCCAGCCCTGGTCGTATGCGCCGGTGCGCCACGACGTGGCGGCCGATGTCGAGACGCAGAACCGGCCGGCCGATGTCGAGCAGGGTCAGGCGGTCCAGGATGGCTGGGAGCGCGCCATATTGGACGAACAGCAGCGCCGGGCGGAGCAGCAGGACGGCTGGGAGCACACCATAACCGCCGAACAGCAGCGCGAGGCAGAAGCGGCCACGGCGGAGGCGGACGCCGAGCTGGACGATGCGCTGGCCGAGTTCGAGGCCGAGTTCAACGAGTTCAAGAACGAATGGGCGCAAGACCACGGTGCGTCGGTCGGCGCGGACGGCACGTTGCTTCTGCCGGCCGATCAGTATGAGGCCTTGGCGGCCGAATGGGAGGAAGATTATGAGGGCTGGTGGAATACCCATTCGGCCGAACTCAATGCCTCCTATGCCAACTACGGGGAGGCCGTCGCGCTGGAACTGCGGCTCGCCGCGCTCGAGGCCGAGAGCCAGGGCGAGGATCCAAACCAGGCGGTCAGCGACCAGGCGGACGAGATCCGGGATGGGCAGGATCAGACCGCGGTCGACGCCATCGATGTCGCCGAAGAGCAGGTGCTCGGGGAGACGCAGGCGGTGCGCGGGGCGCAGGTCGACTATGCCGAGGAAAGCCAGGACCTCGAGAACGCGCTCGACACCTTGGAGAGCGCCGAGGCCTTGCCGGACAACCTGTCGGACAGGCCGGAGACGGTCACCGCAGCGGGGGCGGCAGCCGGCGAAGAGCAGGCCGAAGTCGACGAAGCGGCCGCCGCGCTCGAGACCGCCGTTGCCGAACAGATGGAAGACCTCGGGCAGGAGGTGCTGGTCGAGCTGGGCGAACAGCTCGGGGTGACGGCACCCAATGCCGATCATTATCGTCCGGGCGAGCTGCCGCAGACGCTAGCCGATCTATCGGATGAGGAACTGGCCGAACTTATCCAGGAAGCGCTCGGACAGCTCGACGACCCGGAGAGCGTTGCCGATGTGATCGACACGCTCGGCGAGGACACCCGCAACGAACTGGCAGCAGCCTTAGGGGTCGAGCCGGACGAGCTCGGCGCCGTTCTTGGCGATCCCGGGCAACTGGCCGAGGCGCTGGGCGCTGAAGATGAGCAGGCCGCCATCGACATCCTGGCCGACCAGCTCATCGGCATGGCGGCCGGGGACGTCAGCGAGGCGCATGGCAACAACTCCTACATAGACGCCCTGCTGTTCGGCAGTGACGACAGCCCGGGCGTCGTGGATCAGGTTGCCGTCGATCTCCGGGCCGGCGAGTTGGGCCGTATCATCGAGGAGATCGATCCCGCCGAACTGAGCGGGGTGGAGAAGGAGCTGTGGGAGGCGGGCGACCAGGTGTCGGTGGCGCTGCTGCGCCAGCTCGGCGTCAGCTTCGTCGAGACGCAGAACGTCACGGCCGAGGGAGGCGGCGTCACCTACGCCGTCGTCGACGGGGTAAAAATAGAACTGGAATATCATGAGCAGAGGCTGCTGGGAGCGGACCCCGTGGCGCTGGCGCTGCTGTTGAAGAGCGGCTTCCGGATCGAAGGGATCGACGATGCGGGGGCGTTCACGATCACTCTCGACGGCGACGCATACGATATGGCCGGCCTGGCTGAAGAAGCCGACGCTCAGGCGTGGCTCGCGGCGCTCGCGACCCAGGCGGGGGAGGACGATGCAAGCCTGGCGACGCTCGCCGGCTTTCTGTGGCGCTCCAATGCCGATGGTCTGAGCCAGCGCGACCTGATGCTGCTTGCCGCCCATGATGCGTACGTCGCAGGGTCGGTCCGCGACCAGATGGAGGCGACGGACGACGTGCAGGAGCGATGGCGTCTCTATGACGACAACGTCGGTGCAACGCTAACCTCGGGCGATCTCCTGTGGCGCGAGACCAACGACCTGCTCGTTGACCAGGGTGGCTATGACGACATCGTCGCCGGCATTGTCGACGACGAGGCCAATCGCGACGATCTCGGCGGCGCCCTGGCCGACATGTTGAAGGGCTACACCGGAACCGGCGCCGCCGAACTCGACGCCATGACATCCACGTCGCCGGAGCATGCGGCGACCATCCTGCGAGCCGTGCTGGACAATGTCGATCTCGACACCCTCTATGACGCGGAGGGTACGGACGCATTCTTCGAGCAGCTGAGCGCCCTGGTCGAGATCGCCGACAGCGCTGGCAATCCCGCAAATTCGACGAGTTGGGCGCAGGAAGTGGCCGACTGGTGGACCGCGTCGCTGGAGCAGCGCGACGGCGGCAGCGCCGGCCATCTCTGGAACCCCGATACCGGATACGAATTCCTGCCGACGGCCCTCGAGGACACGGTTCGGTCAGGTTACGGCGCCGCCTTACCGCAAGAGGTCGCCCACGCCCTCGACGGCAAGGGGGAGACCGGCGAAACGCCCTTCACAGCAGCCTTCGAGCAGGCCAGGGATGCCTATGAGGAAGCGCTGAGGAACGCCCCTGCCAGTCCCGCGGCGATCGCACAGGCCTATGAGGATTTCCAGTCGAGGCGGGACGAGCTCGTTCCCAATTATTTCGACCGCATCATGGGCCAGGAGGGCATCGGCGAGGCGCAGGAGGTGGTCTATGGCGACGCGCTGCGCGATCTCATCGCCGCCGGCATGGATCTCGACTGGCGCAACAATGAAGTCGACCGCGCCACCGTCGACACCATCATGGACGAGATGTTCAGGGAAGCCGGCATCGACGCGGCCGATCGCGAGACCACCGCGATCACGGTGACGGTGATTCCTTATATCTACGCCGCCGAGCGCGATGGCTGGGCGACCGGCGCGCTGTTTGCCGTCGACGGTCCGGACACCGTAAGCGAGACAGTGGTGTACGGCGGCGGCTACGCCTCCACGGTCACCGAAACCGATGCCCATGACTTCGTCATCGACGGCGGGGTGATCGCCAATCTGGCCCGCCGGGCGGCCGCCAACGGCACGACGATCGACGCCATCACCAAGGACCAGCCCTGGCGGTTCGACAGCGTCAAGCACTTCCAGGACAAGAATTATCTCGCCGAGGAGGGGCTTCTTTATCTGCCCTACGAGCTGGGCGAGCAATTCGGTCTCGATATGGAGCTGTTCGGCGCCAGCGTCGACAACGACGTCCGGGTGGGAACGACGGCAGCGGCAATCGAGACGGGCGATGAAAGGTGGTTGGCGCGGGCGGATATCGCGCTGACCGCCGTCAGCGTGGGCGCCATGCTCGTGCCGGGCGGCCTGACCCTCGCAGCCCTCACCAGGGTCGCCAAAGCGACGCTCTGGGCGGCACGCCTCACCAGGGCCGCCAACGCGACGCTCTGGGCGAGAACCCTCCTGGGCAGCATGATCTACAGCGCCGCACGTGGCGCCTACGATCTCAACCAGATGCGCGGGCTGGGCATGGACATCGGCTGGTCCAATCGCGCGGCGCGCAGCACCTATGTCGACATGCTGGGCACGGTGGCGGGGATCGGGGCCATGGCCGGCGGCCGCCTCACACGCGAACTGCTCGACGCCTCCGAGCTCGGACGAGTGACGAGGGCGGCCAAAGCCGCCTATTGGGCCACGCAGGCGGGCAACCTGATCGACCTGGGAACCGGCGGCTGGCTCTCCCTCGACGGCCTGCGCCAGGTGCTGCTCGCCGGCGACGACGCCAAGGCCCGCGACTGGTTCATGGCCGTCATCGGTCCCGCCATGCTCAGCCTCGGCGGCGTGGGCATGGTGCATGAGAGCAATCAATACCATGCCCACCGGACTGGGGACCATCTCCAGGATGCGATCGACGGAGGAGAGGTGACGGACCTCGCGGGCGCAGCCGCCAACGACGCGCAGAAGCCGCACGTGCAGAGGCCGGTCAACACATCAAGTCCCGATTACAGGCCTAGTGCCCTGAGAGCCCGGCTGCCACGGGCCGCTGAAGATGCCTACACGCCGACGCCCGAACACAAGGAGCCGACGAACCTGTTTCGCGGCGATACGCGCGGCCCCGATGAAATCTTCGTTGATGGCTTCACCGCGGACGGTCAATCCTATCCCAATGGCATGATCTCGACATCTCTGTCGGCGTCCGATGCAAAGGGCTTTGCAAAGGGCGCGGATGAGGACGGGCGGCCTGACGGCAGAGGAGGGTGGCTCTATACCGTCGTGGACGATGTGTCCGACGGGGATATCGTCTCCTCATTGCCCGTGGAAAGGGGCTTCCCAAGGGGAGACCACTACGAAATTCGTTTCAGCGACACGATTCCTCCGGAGCACATTCTCGCGGCCAGGCGGGTGAGTCCCGACGGACGCCTGATCGGCGAGCCGGTCTACAATCCAGACTTCGCGGACCCCGCCCGGCTCCCGGATGCGTTGCGTGGGGAACCTCTTGACGGCGCCGCAACAAAAGAGGGCAGCACGCCGCCGCCCCTGAACCTCAAGACAGCCGCGCTGTGGACACTGGCGGTGCAACTCGGCCTCGGCAATCTGGGGCCGTTCGACATCATGAGCAGCGCGTTTGCCGGCTGGATCGCAAACGTCGGGTCGGCCTACTCGAAACTGAGTTGGTTGAGCCAGAACCATTCCATGATCGACGTGTTTGAGCTGGCCGCGAGGGGGATGAAGGATGAGGCCGAGGAGCTGCTGGAAAAGGTTATCAAGCATGCTCCCTGGTGGGGCGCTGCAAAGCTCAATGGAGAGGAAGCAGACGCTCTGCGGGACCTGGTGAGGCAATTCGCGCTGGCCGGCAACGCATACAAGCAGGCGAGGGAAGCGCTGCCGCCCGAACTGCGGGAGGCGCTGCCGGAGATCGATATCCGCAAACTGCCTGCTTCCGGCGGTGTCGTGCACGGCTGGCTTTCGGAACATCTGCAGGATGTGCCTGAGATCGACGCCATCATCACGGCAATGCGGGAGGACCAGGCCAGCGAATATTACGGTCAAGATTCGCAGACGATCTTGCAAATGTTGTCGCTGAAACTCGGCGACCTTGCCGCCGACGAGATCCCGGACGGCGGCGTGCTTGCCGAAAAGCTGTCGAGCACGCGGGAGGCCAGAGAGGCCTACCAGACCCTCTATGAACTCATGCAAGAGGCGTTGCCCAACAAGATTGACCCGAAAGGAAGGCACGAGCCCGCCGGAACATCCACATTGCCGCACTACCCCCAGTCGCTGTTTAGACTGCACAGTTACAAGCACGGCAAGCGTATGGCCGGAGTATTCGACCTGGCCGCAAGGGGAAGGGCCGAACGGGCCGCAACCCGGCTTGGCAAGATCCTGGATGCCGGCCCGCGCAACGGAGGGGCGCGGCTCACCGAAGCCGAAACCGACGATGTTTGGGCCATGGTCGACCTCGTCGCGCAGGCCGGCGCGAACTATCGCGACGCATTCAGAGCCGTTTCGTCCGAGCTGCGCAAGGTGATGCCCAGGATGACCGATGTAAGCGGGGAGAGCCGGCCTACATCCGCAGAGATCGTTCAAGGATGGTTGGAAGAGCCTGAATTCGCCAATGTTATCAATTGGATGGCGAAAGACAAGTCTGGCGCGTACTACAACAAGGATCGGGAGACGATCCTCCAGGAACTGTCCGCGAAGCTGGACCGCCTAGGACCCGACGATCTCCAGGACGGTGGCATTCTCGCTGAAAGGCTGTTGGAGACGTGGGGCGCCAGAGAGGTCTACAGGACGCTCCACCAGATTCTGCGCGAGGCGTCGCCGAGCAAAACCGAAGGGAAGGAAATCAGCCACAAGGCGGCCGAGAAATATTCGGGCAGTTCTTTGGCGCCGGCGACCAAGGTCGGATATTTCTTCAAGATGCTTTCGTTCGCTGCGCCATTCAACATGTTCCTCAACTGGCTCGCCAAGCCGATCGGCGGCTTGACCTATCCCTCCGATCCGGTGCGGGCAGGGCCGACTATGTTTGTCAAGGCGATTTATCTGGCAATCTTGAGCAAGATCGACAACCTCAAGAAGACCTATCCGTTTCCAAGATCGCCTGAAAAAGAAGAAGAACTCCAGACGCTCGATGCCGAGCGAAAAAAATGGAACACGGTCGGCGACTATATGAGCCTGTTCAGTGCTGCCAGCTACATCATGCTCGGAACATACTACGCGATCAGGGGAAATACCCTTATGGCCGGCTTGTTGTATAGCCAGGCAGCGAGCAGCATTGCGTGGGTCATGGTCCAGCAGGATCCCCATCTGAAGATTGGCGAAAGGCTGCGATTCAACCCGGACCTCATGGAAAAGCTGGAAATCCCTATCAAAGCCAAGCCGGTGATCCGCTGGAGCTCCATCTCCCTCGGGGTTGTTGTGCCGACACTGCTGGTCATCGAGGACATTCTTTCGGACAAGGAAGATTCAAAGAGCCGCAGCATCCTGGACTGGACATTCGAGGGCATGGAAGCGCTCGACGGGGATGGCTACGTGCCCGTGTGGCCCGCGGCCGGGCCAGCCCAACCAGCTCGACCGCCGGAACTGTCGGAAACGCCCGGGCCTTCGGTTCTTCTCGATCCTCTTGCGTCTCTGCAACTCGTCGCCATCGCCGGGGACGGCCTCGACCTCAGGACATTCGTCGAAATGCGTTCAAAGGAAGGCTTGGCCGAAAACGGCCGCATCAATCCCGACCTGGAAGAGCTTGGATATCGGTGGGTGGAGGCGAAGGATGGCGACAGCATTCGCCTTATTGCCAGTCGCCATTCGGTGGACGTCGCGGAAACAGTGGTGCTCAACATGGACCATATCGCTGATCCGAGCTTGATCTTTCCCGGAGACAGGATCTATCTGCCGGACTGATCTTGCCTCTTGAAGGTTCTGACGTTCCCTCTGCCCAACATAACCAACGGTTTCACCAGTATAAAATGTTGGTCAGGATCCCGTCGTCACTGGCCTATACCAGCTCGTCAACCAGGGAACGCCAGTATGGAAAGGGCCGCAAAGCTCTGTCATTTCGCAGAGGATGATAAGGGGCGGCGTATCCTGATCGCGTACGGCCGTGGCGCGGATCCGGTGGTCGAGGCGCTCCTATCCGACGCCGGACAGCCATTGCACCACTCGAAAATTGCTGAAGGCGCGTCCGAGAGGGCAAGGCCGGCCGATGGATATACGGCGCGCGCACAATGCAGCTGCGTCTGTTGGCATTCAGCGCCGCGCGCGCCCTCAGTATCGCATCCATCAGAAACGCGCGGTGAGGCTCATGCAGGGAGATAGATCCTGTCGCCAGGGAAGATCAAGCTCGGATCCGCGATATGGTCCATGTTGAGCATAACCGTCGAGGCAACATCTGCTGCATAGGCCCGCGCGATGCGTGAAATCGTGTCGCCTTCCTGGGCAAGGACCGGAGCGAACCCTTCGCGCTCCAGTCTCGGATTGCCTCGTCCTTCAATGCCGAACGGCCAAGTCGGGTCATCTGCGCCGGGGTCTGCAGCGGCTATGCTGTGCAGATCGGGATAGCCGTTCTGGCCCGGCATCAAGGACGGGTCGAAAGGCATGTTGGCTATCTCCTGCATCACCTTGGCGAAGGCGAGGTCAGAAGGTCGGTTGCCGAGAAGCTCGTCGAGCCCCAGCGCCTTGCCCCAGGCCTCAACGGCTTGGCTGAGGTCCCTGTAGCCCTCCGTCGCCAACCCGTACATGCTTGGACCCGTCTGTTTCTGTCCTTCGTCGGCCAACGTCTTCCACAGCATGATTGCGGTTGGAACCAGGATTCCCAATGAGATTGAGCTGTAGCGAATGGCCTTCTTGGTGCCAGGCGCGATGTTCATCGATTTTGGCGTCTGTTGGACCAGCACCCATCCGAAGCTGCTCCCGGCCTGGAGGAACGATCCGAGCGCAAGAGGATAGTTGCCTGCCATCAGATATTGGGCGCCGACGAGAATATTGCGGATGCCGCTGGCGATGCTGGTGTAATCTGCCAAGGTGTTGAGGCGCTTGCGGCGCGCCTCCAATGCAGCCAGCTGCTCCTCCTGTTCAGGCGTGCGCGGATAAGGATGGTCGGCTTTGTAGTCGGACAGCTCGCGCAGCGCCTTCAGATATTTCCACTGAACGATGGTTGCCGGCACCACGCCGGCTGGGTCGGCCAGGTAGCCGCCCCAACCGACAAACGAGTGCAGAAGCGAGCCGCCATGGGAAGGCATTCCCTTGCTCCCCCAGGCGAGGAGAACGTTGAAGGCGCCGCCGAAGGAACCGAGTTTGAACAGATATCCGCGCCAGGTGTCGGGGGCCATTGAGCTGCCCGGTTTTTTCTCGGCTGCCTTGTGATCGATCCGTTGCGGCTCCGATCCGCTCGGAAGGGCTTCCTTCAATGCCCCATACAGCGCCCGATAGGCTTCGCGGGCCTCTTTGGTGGCAAGAAGGCGATTGCGTAGTGGCCCTTCGCCATCGATATCCGCCAGAAGGTCGAACTTGCGCGACAGATCGGCCAGGATCTCCGCCGGTTTTTTCCCGGAATACTCCCCGCTCGGTTCCTCGCTCATTGCCGTGAGAATCCTTTTGATCTCCGGCACGGATTCCAGATTCTCCGGCAGCCAGTTCCGGATGACCTCTTCCGGCAGCGGAAGGTCGCGGATCTTGATGGTGGGCAATGTGTCCCGCATCGCCGGATCGAGCGTTTCCAGGGCAGCGCGGTATGCCGCGCCATGGTTGCCGACACGCTGCACCAGAGCTCGCAGATCTTCAGTTTCCTCGTCATTCAATGGCGCTGCGCCTTTTTTCTGGGCTCGGTCCATGATCTTGTTGAGGCGGGCCATGGCTTTGTCGACCTCACCTTTGGCGGCGAGTTCGAAGACATCGATCATTCCATGGTTGTGGGTGTACCAGGCAAGTTTCGAAAGCGCCGAGCGGTAGTAGGCGGCCGTGCTTGCTCCCTGTCCGCTCATGGCGTTGTAGATGGTGGTGATGCCAGTGAGATGGCCGAAGGCTGCCGCCAGGACCCTGGCCGCCAGTATGTAGGCGGCGGCGCGTTTGACATTGAGAGCTGGAGGCCCCTTTGTCTCTGTCCCAGACGTCTCAGCTAGTTTGGGGGAGGACGCTTCCGGCGCCGGTTGCTCGGGCTGGTTCTGCTTTGGGTTGGTCTCGCCCGCGGGGTCGGTGGATGGGTCGGGCTCACCTGCTGGGTTGGGTGTGTGTTCGGAGGAAGCGCCGCGCACATAGGGGAGGACAACGGCCTCGCCTGTATCGGGGTCGCGCACGAGGATGTGGGTCTTGGACTGGTGACGTGGATCGTCGCCGCGCGGCTGGGTTCCATCCGGTTCGGGCAGAAGGATGTCGTCGGGGCTCTTCGGCGGCAGGCCGAGATGGCGGGCGGTGATCGTCTGACCGGTCTCATCGACGAGTTCGATCGTGCCCGAGCGCGGTGGGCTGGACTGCGTTTGCTGCTGCGGCTTCGTGGCTCTGAGGTTGCGCACGCCCATGCCGGTGCCGATCGCGCCCACGCCAAGGCCGGTCAGCGCATCGGCGAGCTGCAGGCCGGACATCTGGTCGCCATAAAGGAACAGATTGTGGGCTGAGGCCGCCATCAGCGGGGCGCCGATGCCGATAGCGGTCCAGTCCATGCTACGGGCGAGGCGGTTGAGCTTGGTGGGGGAGCGCATGTAGGCTTTGGCGGCGGGGGCGAGTTCGCTGTCGGTCCTCACCGCGCCAATGCTGGCGCGCGAGGCACTCCACAG
>NZ_RZSC01001259.1:0-1013 GCF_003998155.1 Mesorhizobium sp. M1E.F.Ca.ET.063.01.1.1 | reverse complement strand
TCGATGCCGAGCGCCCGCGCCTCGGCAATGTCGGCGGCGATGCGGTCGACGACCGAAACATCGATGCCGAAATGCTGTTCTCCCATCAACGCTTCGCCCGAAGCTTTCAGCAAGACACGTCGATAGAGGGGCTTCACCGTCATCTGGTTCCTCGAAAATCTCGGCGCGGCAAATCTGGAGGCGAAAATTGCCCAGCTTCGCCTGGCGGCGCTGGCATGATGGTCCGACCCGATACACGAAGGGCGCGGCGATGTCACGCCGCGCCCTCGCGCAAAATTCCAGGCTTTTTCGATCAGTTGCTGCTGATGCTGACCGCCTGGCCTTCGACCAGGACCGGCAGCGAATAGCCGGAAGGCTTGTCGCCGGTCACGGTACCGCCCGTGACCCTGACCTGGATCTGCGAGCCGAAATACGGATGAGGAAATGGCGCCGGAACGCTGCTGACCGCTTCCAGTCGCTGACGAAGTGCGGCGGGAATTTCGAAATCCAGCGCCGCGAGGTTGTCCTGCAGTTGGGCAAGCTTCGTCGCGCCGAGGATGACGGTGGCGATGCCGGGCTGCGTCGCAACCCAGTTGAGCGCCACCTCAGCCATGCTGCGTCCGAGTTCGGCGGCCACCTTCTCGAGCTCCGCCACGATTGCCCAGTTGCGATCGCTGAATTTCTGGAAACCCGGATGCGTGGTGTTGCGGAAGCCGTCGAGCCGCCCGGCATTCCCGGCCTGCGTCGGGCGGTACTTGCCGCTGAGCAGCCCGCTGGCCAAGGGGCTCCAGACCATGATGCCGGCGCCGTGACGTGTGGCCAGAGGCACGAATTCATGCTCGATCGAGCGCTCAGTCAGCGAATATTCGAGCTGCAGGGCCGAGATCGGCTCGTAGCCGCGCAGTTCGGCGATCGCCTGCGCCCTGCCTGCATACCAGGCCGGCACATCGGAAAGGCCGATATGGCGCACCTTGCCGGCGCGCACCAGGTCGTCGAGCGTGCGCAGCACTTCCTCGGCCGGCGTCAGCCTGTCC
>NZ_RZSC01001258.1:0-1016 GCF_003998155.1 Mesorhizobium sp. M1E.F.Ca.ET.063.01.1.1 | reverse complement strand
GACCTACACGAGCGAGCGCAAGGCCTTCGGCTCCAAGATCAACCAGTTCCAGGCACTGCAGTTCAGGCTGGCCGACATGGAGACTGAGCTGCAGGCCGCCCGCATCTTTCTCTACGCCGCCGCCTCGAAGCTCGACCGCAAGGCGCCCGATGCCGGCAAATGGTCGGCGATGGCCAAGCGCTTCGTCACCGACATCGGCTTCAATGTTGCTAACGAAGCGCTGCAACTGCATGGCGGCTACGGCTATCTGCACGATTACGGCATCGAGAAGCTGGTGCGGGATCTGCGCGTCCACCAGATCCTCGAAGGCACCAACGAGATCATGCGCGTCATCATCGCACGCACGCTGATAGGCCGCTGAAAGCAGACATTTTCGGGAGGAAACAATGACCACCATTGCCTTCATCGGCCTCGGCAACATGGGCAATCCAATGGCCGCCAATCTGGTCAAGGCGGGCCATGCGGTGCTGGGCTTCGACCTCGTGCCCGAGAATCTTACAGTCGCGAAAGAACACGGCGTGACAGTGATGGCGAACGCCGTCGCCGCGGTGAAGGACGCCGATGTGGTCATCACCATGCTTCCCGCCGGCAAGCATGTGCTGTCGGTTTATGAGGACATCGCGTCGAAGGCAAAGAAAGGCGCATTGCTGATCGATTCCTCGACCATCGATGTCGAATCGGCGCGCAAGGCGCATGCGATTGCAGCCAGGCACGGCCTGCCCTCGATCGACGCGCCTGTCTCAGGCGGCACCGGCGGCGCCACCGCCGGCACGCTGACCTTCATGGCCGGCGGATCCAACGAGGCTTTTGCCGCCGCCGAACCGATCCTGAAGCCGATGGCCGGCCGCATCGTCCATTGCGGCGGCGACGGCGCCGGCCAGGCCGCCAAGATCTGCAACAACATGATCCTCGGCATCTCGATGATCGGCGTCGCCGAGGCCTTCGTGCTGGCCGAGAAGCTTGGCCTGTCGCATCAGGCGCTGTTCGATGTGGCCTCCACCTCTTCCGGCCAATGC
>NZ_RZSC01001257.1:0-1021 GCF_003998155.1 Mesorhizobium sp. M1E.F.Ca.ET.063.01.1.1 | reverse complement strand
AGCGTGGGAAACGTGCAGCCGTCCGTTGGGGAGCGCCTCACGAACCTTCGCGAACGAAAATACTGCGGCCTTCAGGGTCCTTCACGATCATGCGGCGCATGCCGGGTTCAACGTCCCGCCATAACGGAATGCCCGCCGCCAGCACGCTCTCTCGAGCATGGTCAAGATTGGCGACGTCCACGCCGATCATGATCCCGGAGCCGACGACATCCTTGCCGGGATAGATTTCAAGAACCGTCGCGCCGCTCGTGCAGGCCAGATGCTCGGGTCCTGACCCATGCCGTTCCGTCACGAATTCACACCCGAGCAGGCGATAGATGTCAGCCGTGCGCTCGATATCATGAGCAAAGATTGTGACGAAGCTGATCATGGTTGGGCTCTCTCTTTGAGGAGCAGTTTCCGCCTGGGCTGCTTGAAAGATCTAGTTTGAGGATTTCAGTTCAAACGCAAACACCCCACTCGGCTTCGGCGCGCCGCCGCCGTTTCCGCCGACATCGGGCACCTGATACTCGCCAAGCAGGCGAAGCCGCGCCCTGGGCAGCCAGGCGCGGCCCGGATCGCCGACCAGCACCTCGATGCCGGCGGCGAGGCAGCGGTCGAGGAAGGGGATGACCCGCCGCGCCACCGCCTGCCCGTAGAAGACGTCGCCGGCCAGCACCAGGTCGACCGCCGGCGGCGGCCCGGCTGTAATATCCTCGCCCATTGTCGTGATGACGACGCCGTTGGCCGCCGCGTTGAGGCCGAGCGCGACGACGCCGTTGCAATCGATTTCCGTCGCGAGCACCTCGCGCGCGCCGGCTTTGGCCGCGGCGATGCCGACCAGCCCCGAGCCGGCGCCGAGATCGAGCACGCGGCGGTCCATCACGATCGAAGGCCGGTCGAGCACATAGCGCGCCAGCACGGCGCCGCCCGCCCAGGCATAGGCCCAGTAGGGCGGTTCGGCCGCGCTTTCCTCGGCGTCGCCGTCCGGTTCCAGCAGCCGCCTCAGCCCGCTGCCAGGGTGGGCCATGTAGAGGCGGAT
>NZ_RZSC01001256.1:0-1021 GCF_003998155.1 Mesorhizobium sp. M1E.F.Ca.ET.063.01.1.1 | reverse complement strand
TTCCCGAACAGGCCGCGCTTCTCCATGAAGTCGAACAAATGGCCGAGCTGGTCGTCGATCTGCTTGATCAGGCCCATGTAGCAGGGGATGACCGTCTCGCGGACCTCGTCGCGCGAGAGGTTCTTTGAGTAGCGCTCCTGCTGGAAGGCCTCGAAAATCGGATTTGGCGAGATGCGCTCCGCCTCGCTGCGGACCGGCGGCTGGATATCCGCCTTGCCATACATATCGTGGTAAGGCGCCGGCACGATATAGGGCCAGTGCGGTTTGATGTAGGAGAGATGCGCGCACCAGGCCTCGCCCTTGGCTTCGGCCTCCTCGATGAAGCGCATGGCGCGGCGAGTCATGTAAGGCGTCTCGGAATGTTCCTCGGGAATGCGCGCCGGCTTGTCGGCGTGGACGAGGAGCCAGCCGTTGAAGTTCTCGCCGTTCTCGCCCTCGCCGGAATTCGCCCAATGCTCCCAGGGGTTTTCGGCGTTGAAGCCGTGCTCGCGCAGGTAGGTGTCGTAGGCCGGATCGGGGTCGTAGCTGGTCGAGGGGTGCAGGCCGTCGTCGCGCTCGAACGGCTCGAAGCCGCATTCCGCGACGCGCACGCCGATGATCGAATCCCGGGCGATGCCAAGCCGCTCCATGCCTTCCTCGTCGGCTGTCATATGCGTCTTGCCGATCAGCGCCGTGCGCACGCCGACCTCGCGCAGGTGATCGCCCAGCGTCGGCTCGCCGACCCTCAGTGGCACGCCGTTATGGGTCGAGCCATGCGAGCGGACATAGCGGCCGCTATAGGCGCTCATGCGCGAGGGACCGCACACCGTCGATTGCACATAGGCGTTGGTGAAGCGGACGCCGCGGCCGGCTAGCCGGTCGATGTTCGGCGTCTTCAGGCTCTTGTGTCCGGCGCAGCTCAGATAATCGAACCGCAGCTGGTCGCACATGATGAAAAGGACGTTGCGTTTTGAAGTCATAGCTATCCGTCGGAGCGGCTTTCCTTGGTAACGCGGTGAGGATGCCATCATCGCCTCGAAGG
>NZ_RZSC01001255.1:0-1022 GCF_003998155.1 Mesorhizobium sp. M1E.F.Ca.ET.063.01.1.1 | reverse complement strand
AGTCTCGCGCCGCGAGATCCTCAGAGGCGGCCTTGCCTCCGGCGCGCTGATTGCCGGCGGCAGCTTCGTCGGCTCCTTGTTTGCCGGCGAAACACACGCCGCTGCCGCCCTTTCCACCCTTGGTTTTCCGGAGCTGAAGCGGGTCTACGACAAGAACCACGCCGCCGCCGAAGGCTATGAGACGACCATCGTCGCGCGCTGGGGCGATCCGCTCGCCGCTGGCTTACCCGAATTCGACGGCAACAAGGTCGAGGCCGAGGAGCAGGAAAAGCGCTTCGGCTACAATTGCGACTACATCGCCTTCATGCCGCTGCCCAAGGGTTCGGTGAATTCCGACCACGGCCTGCTCTGCGTCAACAACGAGTACATCTCGCCCAACGTCATGTTCCCCGGCATGACCGAGGACGACGCCGGCAAAACGATGACGAAGGAACAGGTCGATCTCGGCCTCGCGGCCATGGGCCATTCGATCGTCGAGGTGATGCTGAAGGACGGCAAGTGGGCGATCGTCGAGGACAGCCCGCTCAATCGCCGCATCACCGCCAACACCGAGACGGCTGTCTCCGGCCCAGTCGCCGGTCATGCGCTGATGCGGACCTCGGCCGACCCGACAGGCGCCAAGGTGCTCGGCACCAGCTACAATTGCAGCGGCGGCGTCACGCCCTGGGGCACGGTGCTGACCTGTGAGGGCGTTTCCGATCTCTTCGGCGGTGACCCGAAGAGGGCGCCGACCGCCGATATCCTCGACCGCTACGGCTTCGACGGCTCCGACATCTACGGCCGCGGCCGCTTCCACGACCGCTTCGACATCGACAAGGAGCCGAACGAGCCCAACCGCTTCGACTGGGTTGTCGAGATCGACCCCTACGATCCGCGGTCGACGCCGGTCAAGCGCACCGCGCTCGGCCGCATGTCGCATGAGGCCTCGACCGTCGTGCGCAACAAGGACGGCCGCATTGTCGTCTACATGGGCGACGACGACTACTTTGAATACATGTACCGCTTCGTCTCCGCCAAGCCGT
>NZ_RZSC01001254.1:0-1024 GCF_003998155.1 Mesorhizobium sp. M1E.F.Ca.ET.063.01.1.1 | reverse complement strand
GCTTGGGGTCACCTATGACGTTAGGCCGACATCAAGCATTCTGGACGGCGGTTTCGCTGGCTACCGACTGGTCTTTGTCGAGACCCCGTCCAATCCGCGGCTCGACATCTGCGACATCGCCCCCGTCGCCCAGGCGGCCCGCGAGCAAGGCGCGATCCTTGTCGTCGACAACACGACGATGACGCCGTTCGGCCAGCGCCCGCTCGATCTCGGCGCCGACATCGTCGTCTCGGCCGACACCAAGGCGATCAATGGTCATTCGGATGTGCTCTTCGGCCATGTCGCCAGCCGCAATCCGGACATCGTCGCGAAAGTGAAGGATTGGCGCGAGACGGCCGGCGGCATTCCCGGCCCGTTCGAGGCCTGGCTCGTGCATCGCGGCCTCGAAACACTCGAGGTGCGCTTCGATCGCATGTGCTCGTCGGCCGAAACGATCGCCCGTCGTCTCAAGGCGCATCGCGCCGTAAGCGGCTTGCGCTTTCCGGGTCTGGAGGGAGATGCCTCGCACAATCTGGCTCGCGCCCAGATGGAGCGCTTCGGCTTCCTCATCTCGTTCGAACTCGCCTCGGAAGAGACTGCAGAGGCTTTCATCGACAATTGCGCGTTGATTGAATCGGCGACGTCATTCGGCGGCGTGCACAGCTCGGCCGAACGCCGCTCGAAGCGCGGCGACGCCGTGCCGCCCGGCTTCGTGCGGCTGTCGATCGGCTGCGAGCCGGTCGAGGAACTCTGGCAGGCGATCGAGGCGTCTTTGGATCATCTCGGCCCATAGCGCGCCGCCAAGACCATTGTAGGAAAATGCCAGCTGGCCTGTAAGCCGGGTTCTGTATGGCCCTCGCGCCTTTCGGCGCGAGAACGTGGCGGCCATTCATCTTGGGCGCATGTCGCCATGCGCCTCACGCAACCTACCCGGGCGGTGGGCCGGAAACAGCCCTCGAAGGTTTCCCCTCGCACCGCCCCTATTCGGTCTTGCTCCCGGTGGGGTTTGCCGTGCCGCTCCTGTTGCCAGTCGCGCGGTGGGCTC
>NZ_RZSC01001253.1:0-1024 GCF_003998155.1 Mesorhizobium sp. M1E.F.Ca.ET.063.01.1.1 | reverse complement strand
TCCGCCAATATCGGCGCCACGCTGACCATTCCGATCTATTCCGGCGGCCGGACCTCGGCGATCGTGCGGCAGAACAAGGAATCGCTCAGCCAGGCGCGCATCGAAGTCGACGTCAGCCGTGACCAGGTGCGCCAGGCTGTGGCCTCGGCGTGGACACAATACACCGCTGCCCGCCAAAGCGTGGATGCCAACAGGCAGGTGATCGCCGCCGCGCAACTGGCGCTCAACGGCGTCATCGAGGAGCGCAATGTCGGCCAGCGGACCACGCTCGACGTGCTCAACGCCCAGAACGCCGTCATCACCGCCAAGATCAACCAGGCGAACTCCGAGCATGACGTCGTGGTGGCGAGCTATGCCATCCTCTCCGCTGTCGGGCGGCTGTCGGTTGAGCGTCTCGGCCTGGCGGTCACGAAATACAAGCCGGAAGAGCACTACAACGCCGTCAAGGACAAGTGGATCGGGCTGCGCACGCCGGACGGCCGCTGATTTTCGTGTAAGCTTCAAAAAGCGCCGCGCGTCCGATGGATGCGCGGCGCTTTTTTGTTGGAGAAGCAGCCGGCCGGCTGCTGGCGGCGGAATCAGCTAATCTGTTGAAATCCAACGTCTCCCCAGATTGGGGATTCTCGGATGACGATCGGTCGGTTACGCTGTCGTCGTTGATTCGAATCCCGGCCCGACCGGAATGGAGATCTTGAACTGGTCACAAGGGCGGCGGATGTGACGATGGCGACGGCAAGCAGCGCACAGCGCGAACCTTCCATGGAAGAGATACTGGCTTCCATCCGAAGGATCATCGAGGACAGCGACACCGGCCGCAAGCAGCCGGCGGCTGACAGCGCCGACTTGCGCCAGGACCTCCAGCCGGCGCCGCCGTCAGCCGAAGTCGATGCTTTCCGTTCCGAGCTGAATGCGGAATCCGCCCCGAGGAAGCCGGTGACGCTGGCCGAGGTGCAGGCCCAACTCGCGGCCTCCGATCCGGCGATCGCGCGCGCCGAGGCGCGCCCCGAGCCGGTAAAGACGGCGC
>NZ_RZSC01001252.1:0-1024 GCF_003998155.1 Mesorhizobium sp. M1E.F.Ca.ET.063.01.1.1 | reverse complement strand
GGTGAACACGCCCTGGGATTTCGGCCATGAATTGCTGCAGCCCGACATCGATCGTATCGCGCCGTCGCTGGAAATCGGCTTCAAGCATTTCCCCGGCATCGAGAAGGCCGGCATCAAGCAGATCATCAACGGCCCCTTCACCTTCGCGCTCGACGGCAATCCGCTGGTCGGCCCGGTGCAGGGTCTGACCAATTTCTGGTGCGCCTGCGCCGTGATGGCCGGCTTCAGCCAGGGCGGCGGCGTCGGCCTCGCTCTGTCCAACTGGATGGTGCATGGCGATCCGGGCTTCGATGTCTGGGGCATGGACGTCGCGCGCTTCGGCGAATGGGCGAGCCTGCGCTACACCAACGCCAAGGTGCGCGAGAATTACTCACGCCGCTTCTCGATCCGCTTCCCGAACGAGGAACTGCCCGCCGCTAGGCCCGCGCAGACGACGCCGCTCTACGACACCATGCTCGCCAACAACGCGGTCATGGGCGACTCATGGGGCCTGGAGACCCCGCTCTGGTTCGCGCCGAAGGGCACCGAGCCGAAGGACATCGTTTCCTTCCATCGTTCGAACGATTTCGGTCCGATCGGCGAGGAGGTGCGCGCCACGCGCGAGAAGGTCGGCGTCACCGAGATCGCCAACTTCGCCAAATACGAGGTCTCGGGGCCGGGTGCTGAGGATTTTCTCAATCGGCTGATGACCAACCGCATGCCGAAGGTAGGCCGCATCGTGCTGACCCCTATGGTCAACGAATTCGGCAAGCTGATCGGCGACTTCACCATCGCCAAGACCGGTGAGGACCGCTTCATGATCTGGGGCTCGTCGGCGGCGCAGAAATATCACATGCGCTGGTTCGAAAAGCACCTGCCGAAGGATGGGGCGGTCCGCATCCACCGCTTCGACCAGACGCTTGTCGGCCTGTCGATCGCCGGGCCGAAATCCCGCGACCTGTTGCAGAAGCTTGTCGATGTCGACGTCTCGACCAAGGCCTTCCGTTTCATGGACTTCCGCGAGATGGCGGTCGGCGGCGCGCCT
>NZ_RZSC01001251.1:0-1026 GCF_003998155.1 Mesorhizobium sp. M1E.F.Ca.ET.063.01.1.1 | reverse complement strand
GGGGAGGTAGAGCGCCCCGCTACCTCCCATACGTATACGTCACGCTCGCCTCGCCGAGCGCGGAGCTTTTCGCCGCGACCGAGACCATATCCGGCGACGGATTTTCCGGCGTGCGCAGCTTCGCCTCGCCCAGCGCGTAGAGCGTGAAGACATAATGATGCGCGCCGCTGCCGGGCGGCGGACATGGGCCGAAATAGCCGGCGCGGCCGACACCGCCCGTGCCGGACACGGTGCCCTTGGGCAGGCGCTTGCCGCCCTTGGAACCCGCGCCTTCGGCCAGGCCCTTGGCGCTTGCCGGGATGTTCCAGGCGAGCCAGTGCCAGAACCCCTTGCCGCCATTGGCGTCGGGATCGAACATGGTGAGAGCGTAGCTTTTGGTGCCGGCCGGCGGATTCTTCCACGCAAGCGCGATCGAAACGCTCTTGCCGCCGCAGCCGGCCTTGTCGCCGAGATATTTTGCGTCCCATTTGCCGTTGGAGACCGACGGGCTGGAGATCTCGAAGGCCGATGCCTGGGTGGCGAAAGCAGTGAGCGCAAGCAAGGTTAAGCCAAGGCGTAAGGTCATGCTTTCCTCCCCTTTTGGCCGAGATGTGATGAGTTTGGCCGAGACGTGATGAGTTTAGCGGAAAAGCGGCCCAAAAAAAGGGCAGCGCCAACGTCTCAAGAACGAAAAAAAGCCCCGCCGGTGGAGGCCGTCGGGGCTCTTTCGTTCGGGCCGCGAAGGTGGGACTTCGCGGCCTGTCGATCCAGGGGGTGTTGGATCGGCCGCGACCCTAGCCGAAGAATCGGCCGCGCCGACAATCACGCCTGCGCACCACCGATCACGCCTGCGCGAGAAGGAGGTGATGGTTGGCTGCCGATCTCCCCCCTCGAGGGGGAGATGGCCGGCAGGCCAGAGGGGGTCGTCTCACATCGAGCGCCAACCTCCTCACCTTTGCGGAAAGGCGTCGGCGCTCGATGCGCGGCGACCCCCTCTGTCGCCTCCGGCGACATCTCCCCCTCAAGGGGGGAGATTAACCTCTCAAC
>NZ_RZSC01001250.1:0-1029 GCF_003998155.1 Mesorhizobium sp. M1E.F.Ca.ET.063.01.1.1 | reverse complement strand
TCCTTGAACCTTGCGGCTTCCGGTGCCAAATCTGGAGAAAATTCAGGCATCGGCTCGCGTCAGGAGCCAACCCACAAACGGACAAAATGGTCACTTATCTCGACGCCGCGACGGCACCCTTAAGAAACACCGGCCAGATCCGCCTCTATGGCGAGGAAGGCTTTGCCGGCATGCGCAAGGCTTGCGACCTGACCGCGCGCTGCCTCGACGAGCTTGTGCCGATGGTGAAGCCCGGCGTCACGACCGAGACCATAGACCGCTTCGTCTTCGAGTTCGGCATGGACCACGGCGCATTGCCGGCGACGCTCAACTATCGCGGCTACACAAAATCGTCCTGCACCTCGATCAACCACGTCGTCTGCCACGGCATTCCCGACAACAAGCCGCTGAAGGACGGTGACATCGTCAACATCGACGTCACCTATATCCTTGACGGCTGGCATGGCGATTCCTCGCGCATGTATCCCGTCGGCACGATCAAGCGCGCCGCCGAACGTCTGCTCGAGGTGACCTACGAATGCCTGATGCGCGGCATTGCCGCGATCAAGCCCGGCGCCCGCACCGGCGCCATCGGCGCCGCGATCCAGACCTATGCCGAGGCCGAGCGCTGCTCGGTGGTGCGCGACTTCTGCGGCCACGGCGTCGGCCAGCTCTTCCACGACGCGCCCAATATCCTGCACTACGGCATCGTCAACGAAGGCGTCGAAATGCGGCCGGGCATGATTTTTACCGTCGAGCCGATGATCAATCTCGGCCGCCCGCACGTGAAGGTGCTGTCGGACGGCTGGACGGCGGTGACGCGCGACCGCTCGCTGTCGGCGCAGTACGAGCACACGATCGGCGTCACCGAGACAGGCTGCGAGATCTTCACGCTGTCGCCGAAAAAGCTCGACCGCCCCGGCCTGCCGGCCTGAGGCGTATTGAGATTCGGGTCAGGCCGAGCCGAGACTAACGGGTTTCCGAGAACCGGGCGGGAGCGCATTTGCAGTACGTGAGCCCCGGCCGACGCCGACCGAGCCTTGACTACAT
>NZ_RZSC01000124.1:0-11448 GCF_003998155.1 Mesorhizobium sp. M1E.F.Ca.ET.063.01.1.1 | reverse complement strand
CGCAGGGCTACAATCCCCATAGCGCCAGACCGACCCGCGGCTCCGTTCAATCCGGCTTGCAATGAGGTCCGACGTCGTGCCAAGCGGCTCCGTCGAGCCAACGGACCTCACAGAAGCCTCCAGATTCACCAAAGCTTGGCGATGTGATTCAAGCTTTTGATGGACCGATTCGTATTGACTGACGCCCAATGGGCGAAGATGGAGCCGCATTGTCTGGGTAAAGCCAGCGATCCCGGACGCAGTGGCAATGACAACCGACTGTTCATCGAGGCAGTTCTGTGGATTGCGCGCACGGGCAGCCCGTGGCGCGATCTGCCTGCCCATTTCGGGAACTGGAGCACAGCGTTTCGTCGTTTCAGCGACTGGCGCAAGGCCGATGTATTCGTGAAGCTCTTCGAAGCCTGCTCGGACGAGCCGGATATGGAATACGCCATGATCGACGCCACCATCGTCAAGGTCCACCGCCACGGACAGGGCGCAAAAGGGGGACTCAGAGCCAGGCCATAGGCCGCTCCAAAGGCGGCATGACCACCAAGATCCTCGCGCTGACCGATGCACTCGGCAACCTTGTGCGCTTCCATCTGATGCCGGGGCACCGCTTCGACACGGTCGGCGTCGAGCCGCTTCTGCAAGGCGTAGATTTCGGCGGGCTGATCGCCGACAAGGCCTTCGACAGTGATGCCATCGTTGCCGATCTCAACGAACGTGGCGCCAAGATTGTCATCTCCCAGCACCCGAGGCGCGCAAGGCCCTTGCCACTCGACCGCCAACTCTACACGTGGCGACACCTCATCGAGAACTTCTTTTGCAAGCTCAAGGAATTCAAGCGCATCGCCTTGCGTGCCGACAAAACCGACAACAGCTTCGCGGCAATGATCTATCTCGCCGCCGCCGTCATTAACTCTCGATGAATCCCCACAAGCCTTAGGCCGGGCTTGAGCCATTCGGCCTTTTCCTTAGTCAAGCCCTTCGGCGGCGGCGCGCCGGTCTTGACCTTCACGCGGTCCCATAGGGCCTGCCGTTTGTCCGCTTTGAACGTGACGAACGCGCCGCCCATATAGCGGCCGTTGTCGGCCACAAGCACCATCGCCGGCTTCCCCGTCTCGCGCTTCACGCCGATGATATCCATCTCCTTCTCGACGTAGCACTTGATCTTGCGCCAGTTCATCGTCGAACCGCTGCGGTAGACGCTGTCCAGCCGTTTCGAGACGATGCCTTCCAGGCCCGCTTCGCAAGCCAGGTGGTAGACGGCATCGCCGGCGCCCGGCAGGGCCTCGCTGAATTGAACATGGCCGGCGGCAGGGATCAGGGCTTGGAGGACTTCGCGCCGATCCTGCAGCGCCATATCGCGCAGATCGTGGCCGTTGAGGTAGAGAAGATCGAACGCGACTAGATAGAGGTCTTGCGGTCGTCTGGTGATGGCCGACCGCAGCGCGTGGAAGGCGGACAGTCCGGCCTCATTGGTGACGATCACTTCACCCTCGATGATGAAGCTTTCCGCATCGAGTGCACTGGCCTCCTCAGCAAGCGGCCGATATTTCAACGTCCAGTCTATGCCGGTCTTGGTGTAGAGCCGGATGCCGCTGGCATCCTTGACCATTTGGGTGCGATAGCCGTCGAATTTAACCTCGTGGCTCCATTCGTCGCCCCTGGGCGGCTGTTCAACCAGCTCGGGCTCCATCGGACGAATGAAGGACAGCCGGGCGCCGCCGGCAGGCTTACACATCGGAACCCCACGCAACTCGAATTTGATTCAATATCGCAGATCCATAAGCGTTCCATTAGCTATTCGTAAAAAGCGAACGGAACGTTCTGTCTCGTTCGCTGTTCCTTCTAACCAGGAGGAGCAACCATGACGGACGACGACAAAACCAAGCGAGATTTTCGTGACCGCGACCGCGTCGCAGGTGACGAGGAATACGAGGTGGGGTATCTCGCCAGCAAGTTCGGGCTCACAATTCCTGAAGTCCGGAAACTCATCAAAGAGCACGGCAATGACCGGGAGGTGCTGGAGCGGGAAGCCAAGGCGCTAGGCGCACGGTGACAAAGCTTTCTGATCAAGGCCCAATGATCACCGGCAGGCGCAATGGCGGCCCGCTTGAGAACGAAGCCGATTATTTTTACCTGAGTCCGATCTGTGGGCAGCCGGTCGATATGCAGGATCTCAGCCAAGTGATGTGGCACGACAGGCCCGTGCACTATCGGTTAGAAATAGACGGTCGCCATCATTAGGAATCGCTTCGGCGATACCGGAACGGTTGCTGATCTGACTGTTGAAGTAGCGGCCCTGCCGAAGGCCGATCGCAACGCGGCAAAGGTCTCTGGCGGGACGTCCTCAAACTCGTAGAGTCCCTGGCACGAACCACACCGAGAGTATCCGACTGTCCGGATCGTACTCTATTTTGCGTGTCAGGGTCGACGGCATGAGAGTAAACCACTCGGCAGCCGACGTGTTCCGATTTGCCAGGTCAGTATGCCGCCCGCCTGGCGGCAGAGATCGATAGCCGTCGATGGGTATTTGAGCGCGTGCGAGGTGCATTTCCCATGCATGGCGAGGGTCCCTGCAGGCATGTTCTTGCCCTGTCCGCCATAAAAGCGGCCTACCTGCGACGCGACCTCCGAGGCGGCTTACTTTGCCCGCAGAACGGCATCACCCCGGAACGACTGCGAACGAATAGTGCGTGAAGCGCTACCAACCTTGGCGGGCGTACCAGTCATCGATATCGCGGCGGACGCGGTCCTTCTCGATGCCGTAGCGTTCCTGAATCTTGCCTTCGAGCTGGTCGCGCTTGCCGGCGATGCGGTCGAGGTCGTCGTCGGTGAGCTTGCCCCACTGTTCCTTGACCTTGCCCTTGACCTGCTTCCAGTTTCCTTCGACGCGGTTCCAATCCATGGTACGGACCTCCTTTGACTGCATAGGGACTAACGGCGGCACCGGCCCGGAGTTCCTGACATAGCGAGGGAACATTTAGACGCTGCTGATGTTCCTGTTGAAGCACGGCGCGCAGTCTCTCCACCCCCCGCGAAAGGCGCGGTGCGGATTGGGTGAGCCCGGTCCAGCCCGCCCCGGTCACCCCGCCGGGGTGGGCATTTAATTGAGAGATCGACCAAGCCTTCGGGCCCCGCCCAGCTCGAGATCTATTTGTCGGAAATATTCCAGGAACCAAATTTTTCAGCTGCCTTCAACCGCTGTCGATTTAGTATCCTCGATCAGCCAGCGTCGTCAGGAAGGACAGGCGCGGGGTTGGCGAACCGCCTATTAGAGCGCGCTGTCACAGATCGAAATCCAGACTACTCCCGCATCGGAGAGTCGATCCGCTGCAGCGGAAGCACAGCGGGGCCGTTCAGAACAGCCCCATCCGGGCCGAAATGTGATCCATGGCAGGAGCAGTCCCAGCACTGCTCTGTCGAGTTCCAGGCGACTTCGCACCCCGCGTGCGTGCACCCGGCGGCATGTAGGTGAACGTTACCGGCCATGTCGCGACAAGCGGCGATCTTGCGCATTCCATCCCGCAAAATTCCACCTTGACCATGAGAGAGCTCATCGAGCGACTTCAATTCGCCAGGCAGCAGGTACCCGGCGAGATTTGTCACCGCCGAGGCGTTTTCTCGAACATAATTGACCAGGCCGGAAGGCGTTTTGCGTGAAGGTTCGTAAACTTCGCTCCAGGGATTGGATTCGCCGAGGATCAGATCCTTCAAAAGAAGTCCGGCAAGCGCGCCATGCGTGATGCCTTGTCCGGAGTCGCCAGTGACGACATAGACCGATGTGCTGCCGGGGTTGAGACCGATGAAGGCGCAATAATCGATCGTGTCGAGAACTTGTCCAGACCATCGCGTTACCTCTTTGCCCAAAGTTGGCACCAGCGAGCGTATCCATGCCTCGATCGCTTCGAACCGGATGTCGCCGTCGTCAGCTTCGCCCGATTTGTGGTCGGCGCCACCTACAATGAGATAGTCCACCGAGCCGGGGCCTGGGTTTATCCGGACGTAGTGATAGGGATCGCCAGTGTCCCAGAAGAGCGCATCTGGAAGATCGCCATGAGGCAGAGTGAAGGCCATCGCATACGTTCGGTATGGCGACATCTTAGTGTGCAGGCGAAAACGATTGTTGATCGGCGAATTGGTGGCAACGACGGCGTGTGATGCCGCGATCGATCCGCCGTTCTCAGTGGAGACGCGCACCCCGCCTTCCGCCAGTTCCTCAAGCGCCACCACGGTGCTGTTGGCAAAGATAAGACCGCCCCTCTCGCGTATAGCCGCGGCAAGTCCTCGAAGATACCGCAGCGGGTGGAAGGTAGCCTGGTTCGGATAACGAAGAACGGGCGCCTCTTCGAAGCCTTTGAGCGGCACACCGGTCACGAGTTTAGCAGCTGCACCTATCTTTCGCGCGGCATCGAACTCCTCCTGGCGCTGATTGAGGGCGGTTTTCGGCCGAATACCCATCGCCGGAAACAGGAAGGCATCCAGCCGGCGGAAGTTACAATCGATGCCCAGCTCGCCGGCGATCTCCTCAAGACGGGCGACCGCCGCTTCCTGGCTCTGCTGGAACAGTCGAGCCATCTCCTCACCGCGAATATTGATCAGTGCACCCAGCCCGTCGTCGCAAATCGGCGCGAGATGCGCTGTCGTTCGCGACGTCATGCCGGCGGCAATGGGGCCGCGATCAATCAGGACAACAGTCTCGCCCAGGGCGCTCAGTTCGTAGGCCACGGACAGTCCTGCAATTCCGGATCCTATGATTACCGTGTCGCAACGCTGCGTCCCTGAGAAACTTGGAGCGGCGGGATCGACCTCCACCTTCATCCAGAGAGACCGGGTCTGTTCGCCATGCGCGTTCATGCTCTAACTTTCGATCCCCTGATGCTCAGCGAGCAGCTTTCTGATTGACTTTCCGCTGGGCGATCGTGGTGAGCTTCTTGTCGGCCGCTTTTTCCTCGGTCAGAGTTGTGGCCAAAAGCTTCGCGACCGCATCTTTGCCGGTTTGTTCCGCCCAGGCGATGAGCGTTCCATATCGGCTGATCTCATAGTGCTCGACGGCTTGTGCTGCGATGATGAGCGCGGCATCGAGCACCTTCTTCTCGGCAACGTCTCCCGCGATCTCCTTCGCCTCCTTGATGATGCCGTCGATCGCTGGGCAAGCGGTTCCCTTCGGCGATTCCCCGATCAACTCGAAAGCTTGTTCGAGACGTTGAACGTGTCTCTCGGTCTCTTCGAGGTGGCTCTTGAAAGCTGCAGTCAGGTCGCGGTTTGTCGCTTTCTGGACCATGTTGGGCAGCGCTTTCAGGATCTGCTCCTCAGCATAGTAGGTGTCCTGCAGCACATGCAGAAACAGATCGTCCATCGTCTTGATGTCTTTCGTGAAAAGTCCCATCGAGGCGCTCCTGACAGTTTGGGCGATAAGCTCCGGAACAACGCGGGGCAACAGCGGCTGTTCCAAATGGCGCGACCGGCGCTTCGTACCAAGCCAGCGCGGGGCAAGGTCCAACAATCAAGGAAATGAGGCTGACAATGCGTGCTTTCACAACGCGCTGAATTGGGTCTGGCGACCCTATTTTTTGCCGTTGTCGAACCGTTCCGGAACAATGCTGCCGAGTGTCAGTTTTGCTTAGCCGTTTGGCGCACGCGCCATCTGGCTTGGGCGAAATTGCATCGCACGTGCTCAGAATGAAGGCGACAACAATGGCGAAGAGGCGGAAACCAGCGACGCGGCCGACCACTGCTGATCGGCGGCCACATTCGTCAACGTTCTGGTGGACGGCGTGGGTAACGGCAGGTGTCGCTGTTGTACTAGTCGGCACGACAGGGACCATCCGCAGCAACAGCTCGCATGAGGCCGCCGTCGTGCAGCAAGTCGGCGGCGATGCCGAGCGCGCCATTCCGGCAATGATCCGCAATGGTTGCGGCGGATGCCATGAAATTCCCGGTGTGCCCGGCGCTCATGGGAGCGTCGGCCCGTCCCTGCAGGGCGTTGCTGAAAGAGCTTATATCGGCGGGCATGGGGGTCGGACCTCTTCCGATGCGATGATGCGTTGGATCAGCAGGGCGCGGGATGTCGATCCGAAGACGGCCATGCCGAACACCAACCTTTCGCCCCAGGAGGCGCGCGACATCACGGCGTATCTCTATGCGCGGACGTGAAATAGGAAAGACGTGGTACAAGTCGAAGACGGGCTGCTATCAGAAGGAGCAAGCCGAGCGATAAACCGGCACCGATGATCACCAGTACCTGGGCCGCCAGCAGGATGATCGTCTGTTCCGTTGTCGAGCCTGCCCGCATCTGGTGCACGTCGGCTGCCGTGACACTGAGTTCCGGATTTCCGAAACGGGCGGTCACATAATTGGCAAGGCTTGCCACCTGGCCGTCATCCAGCCAATCCGCGAAGGCCGCCATTGATTTGCGACCTGCTACGTCGCCCGCCTTGACTCCGGTTAGGATCGCCATGACGACATTCTCAGGAGTAGCCGCGCCGAGAGTGCTGTTGTGGGTCAGCGTGACATAGGAAGAGTCAGGCGACCCGCTGCCATCAAATCCATGGCAACCCGAACACAGGGATCCGTAAAGATGGCCCGCCGTGTTGGTGCTGGCTTGCGCCGCGTTGCTCGGTTCGGCAGCGCTGGCCGTAATCGTCCCACTCCATGAGAAACGGGGCTGCTGCTCGGCTCCGGATCGGGGAGGGACGTCCCTGAGATAGGCGACGATGGCGCGGATGTCGTCATCCGAAAGATGTTGCAGGCTGTTCATCACCGTTTCCGCCATTGGACCGCTGGCATAAGCCTTTCCAGCCGCGGCGCCTGTCTTGAGAAAGCGAAATAGCTCATCGTCGCTCCAGCCGCCGATGCCCGCCGTCTTATCGCCGGTGATGTTAAAGGCCTGCCAGATGCCCGCGGCACCGCCGGCGAGCTTGTGATCGTCATCCTCGCCGAATGTCACATTCCTCGGCGTGTGGCAGGCACCGCAGTGGCCGAGCACATCTACCAGATAGGCCCCCCGGTTCCAGGCCTCGGATCGACTTCGATCCAGCGTGAAGCTGCCGGGACGGTAGTTCGCGAGTTTCCACAGCCCGAGCGCCCAGCGCTGGTTGAATGGGAACGGCAGGGTATTTCGCGGTCGTGGCTGAATGATCGGCGTTTGCGCAAGGAGATAGGTCCTGATCGCGAGCACCTCCTCGCGGCTCATCCTGGCGAAGCTGTCGTACGGCATGGCCGGATAAAGATTGGTCCCGTCCCGCCTTACGCCTTCCCGGACGGCTCGCACGAATTCGTCTTCGGAATAGCGTCCAATGCCTGTGTCATGGTCCGGCGTGATGTTGGTAGAATAGACATCGCCGAAGGGCGTCGGCACACGATAGCCGCCGGCGAACAGTCGACTTGGGTTGGAGGTGTGACACCCGACGCAGTCGGCGGCTCGTGCAAGATATTCACCCCTCAGGATTTCATTTGCTGACAGTTCGCCGCAAAGGGCCAACAATGCCAGGCTGGCAGCGATGAGCCGGAGGACGGTGGCTGCGAAAGCCTGAAGCAGGGCAGAACTGGAGCAGAGGAGCCCGCCGCACAGCATAGGGCAGCGCGGGCTCAGGCCGGTGCCCACGGTTTCCGGCCCTCGCGCGGGCCAGTGCGACTGCCGTTGGCAGCAGATCGGCCGCCGCAGGCATCCCGGCACACTCACAGTTCGCACCCACTGAAGATCAGCCCGGCCGCCATTTGCGCGAGCATGGCGAGTGCAAACAGCGCTCCGATGCCGACCGAGGCTCTGGCGAGAAAGCGCCTCGCGCGCGCCTGCAGAGGCGGGCTTGTGCCGTAGCTGGCGTGGCGGAGCGCGCGCCAGGACAGCAGGGTTCCTGCCAATGCGGCGGCGGCAGCCAACAGCGAGAACAGTGCCGTGGGACGAAAGCCGGCATGGCACTGCCAGTCGGCAATCGCATAGTCGAGCTGCAGCGACACTGCCCAAGCGGTTGGCCCGCTGGCAAAGCCAGCCCAGGAAATGCCATTGCGGATCGCCTGCATATCACATCCTCGGCGTCCAATAGATGACGAGATAGAGCACCATCCACGAGGCGACTACGAAGTCCCAGTAGAACACATTGTCCGACACGTCGCTGAGGCGGCGGCCGGCCTTGCCCTTTTGCGTGAACATCAGGACAGCGAGTACGATCGTGTCTCCGACGTCGGTGAGAAGATGTGATGTGTGCAGCGAGAGGAGGAACCAAACGATCGAACCGTAGGCGTTCTGGTCCCACGAGATGTGAAGCGCGGGAAATTCCCAGATACGCACGATCAGGGGAAGAATCCCTACGATCGTCATTACGACCATGCCGGCGCGGACCTTTTGAAGGTCGTGCTGTCTAGCCCAGCGGTCGACTATATGATTGGGGACAATGCTAACGAGCAGAATAATCAATATTGCCGTGCCCGGTGCAAGATCAGGTGCGGGTGCCGCAATCGGCCAGTGCCGGGCCAGGACAGCCAGGTAGAAATAGGTACCAATCGCCAGAGCGAAACCGGCCGCTTCAAGGGCAATGAAGGCGAGTGTTCCCCACCACATCGGGCTCGCCGCGCCGAAGTCATATGTGGGGAGGTGGCTGACATCGACGATAGGGCGTTTTTTCATTCCACGTCCTCCGGTTCGTCCTTCGGCCAGAACCAGCAGATGAAGCCGAATGAGACCGGTATCGCACCCCACACCACAGCCCATGGGGTGTAGATTGAGGCGAAGAATGTACCGCCTACGGCGATCGCTGAGAGCAGAGGCCAGATCGAATTATCAGCCGATGGCACGCGCAATTGCGGCACAGCGTCCGCAACCGTGCCGCCGACCACTTCGCGCGTATCGACACGCAAACCCTCGATAACTGGGAGTGTGTCGGGCTCTGCCCAAAGTGGATCGCGATGAGTCACCACCGGCAAGTGCGCAAAATTATAGGACGGCGGCGGTGACGTCGCAGCCCATTCGAGCGTGCTCGCACCCCACGGATTGTCGCCGGCGAGGCGGCCGCTCCGAAGGCTGAGCAGCATGTTCAGAAAGAAGAGCGCGAAGCCGGCGAACAGAACCATTGATGAAAGACTGATGAAGAGGTTCACGCTGCCCCAGCCGCTTTCCAGCGGATAGGTGTAGACACGGCGCGGCATGCCCTGCAGCCCGAGGATGTGCATCGGGAAGAAGGTGAGGTTGAAGCCGACGAATACAAACCAGAAATTCCAGTGGCCGAGCCGCTCCGAAAGCAAGCGGCCGGTGACCTTGGGAAACCAGTAGTAGACGGCGCCGAGAAGGGGAAAGACAGCGCCGCCGACAAGCACATAATGGAAGTGCGCGACCACAAAATAGGTGTCGTGCACCTGCAGGTCGAGCGGCACCGAGGCGACCATGACTCCCGTCAGGCCGCCGATGACGAAGGTGAAGATGAAGCCGAGCACGAAAAGCAGCGGTGTGGCAAAGATGGGCTTGCCACCCCAGATCGTCGCAATCCAGCAGAATATCTGGATGCCGCTCGGGATGGCGATCATCATCGAGGAGGCGGTGAAGAAGCTTTCGCCAAGCTGCGGCAGACCGGTGGCGAACATGTGATGCACCCACAGTCCAAAAGAGAGGAAGCCGATTGCAATCAACGACAACACAATCCCGAGATAGCCGAAGACGGGGCGACGGACGAAGGTGGGCAGAATCGCCGAGACAAAGCCGGTCGCTGGAATAAATATGATATAAACTTCGGGGTGACCGAAGAACCAGAACAGATGCTGCCAGAGCAGCACATCGCCCCCCGCGGCTGAATCGAAGAACTTGGTGCCGACAAGCCGGTCGAGGATCAACATTGTGCTCGAGACCATTACGGCCGGCATGGCGAATAGTATGACAAAGGCTGTGACCAGCACCGACCAGACATAGAGCGGAATGCGGTCGAGGGTCATGCCGGGGGCGCGCTGTTTGAATACCGTCGCAATGATCTCGACGGCAACCGCCAGAGCCGATACTTCCGTGTAGGTCACCATCTGCGCCCAGAAGTCCGGGCGCTTGCCAATGCCATAGTCCGGTCCGGCGAGCGGAACGTAGGAAAACCAGCCGGCATCTGCGCCTGTATTGAAGGCGAATGCTATCCAAATCATCATCCCGCCTGAAACGTAGATCCAGTAGCTAAAGGCATTGAGGCGGGGGAAGGCCACGTTGCGCGTGCCAATCATCAGCGGTACCAGGTAGACGGCGAACGCCTCCATTACCGGCACGGCGAACAGAAACATCATCGTCGTGCCATGCATGGTGAAGAGCTGATTGTAGAAGTCTGGGCTTATACGGCCAGCCTCGGGCGCAGCGAGCTGAAAGCGCATGGCGAGTGCTGACAGACCCGCAAGAATGAGAAACAAGAAAGCCGTCACGACGTAGCGCCGGCCGATCAGCTTATGATCGACCGTGGCCAGCCAGCCATACAGCCCTTTTGGTGTCTGCCAGGCATGTGCGAGAAAAGCGCGCAGCCTCGCCTCGTCGAGGCCGGTGTCGCGAATGCCTTGCGGCCCCACTTCCAGTATTCGCTCTGCCTTCTTTTCCCCAATGCCACTCATTCAAGGCTTCCAAGATAGGTAGCAACCGCGTTGAGATCGTCGGCGCTAAGGGCAATGCGCGGCATCTTCGCGCCAGGCTTTATCGATTGAGGATCGGCAATCCACGCAGCAAGGGCGCCCGGCGTCATGGCAAGCGTATCGGCGGCTAGTGAGCGGCGGCCAGCCACGTGGGTCAGGTCAGGTCCGACCGTCCCACTGGCAGGTGTGCCCCTGATCGCATGGCAGAGCGCGCAGCCAGTCCCGAGAAAAGCCGCCTGGCCGCGGCGTTCTTCATCGGCGGTGGGCATGGCCGCGTCGGTGTCTTGCCTGGATCGCCAGGCGTCAAACGCTTCGCGGCTTTCCGCGACAACAGTGATCGCCATATGGGCATGCTGGTAGCCGCAGAACTCGGCGCACTGACCGCGATATATGCCGGGCTTGTCGGCGATGAAGGTCAGTTCGCTCGGCCGGCCCGGAATGAGGTCCCTTTTTCCTGCAAGGCTTGGAACCCAGAAGCTGTGAATGACATCCAGCGAATCGAGTTTGACCTTCACGGACTCGCCGACCGGAACATGGATCTCATTCGCCGTGACGATCGCCTGCGACGAATCGGTTTTGGGATAGCGTATCTCCCACCACCATTGATGACCTGTGACACGGACGGTGACCGTCTCGCTTCCGCTCAGCGAAGCGATCGACTTGCCAGCAAAAAAGCTTCCTATCGTCAACGCAATGAGAACCACCACTGTCAAAGCCGTGGCGCTTCCGACAGCACGGATCAGCCGGCGTTCTTGATGAGAATCGATCTGCAGCGGTGATCGCGACGTCTCCGCCAAGTGGCGTCGGAAAAGCGCCATTGCCAGGACCAGCATGACAAGAAGCCACGTCGTTACGGCAACCGCGCCGAAGGTCCAGATG
>NZ_RZSC01001249.1:0-1030 GCF_003998155.1 Mesorhizobium sp. M1E.F.Ca.ET.063.01.1.1 | reverse complement strand
GGCAAGAGGCTGCCGGAGGACGCCGGGCTGGTGGTCATTCCCGGCTCGAAGTCGACGATCGGCGATCTGACAAGATTCCGCGAGAATGGCTGGGATCGCGATCTTGCCGCTCATCGCAAGCGCGGCGGCCATGTCGTCGGCATCTGCGGCGGCTATCAGATGCTCGGCCGCATGGTGCGCGATCCCGAAGGCATCGAAGGCAGCGTCACCGAGGCCGAAGGCCTCGGTCTGCTCGACATCGAAACGGTGATGGAGCCGGAAAAGACGGTGCGCAATTCAAGCGCCCGTTCGGTGCAGTTCGGCCTGCCGCTCGAAGGCTATGAGATCCATCTCGGCCGCACCACCGGTCCGGACACGGCGCGGCCGTCAGCGATCATCAACGGCGTCGAGGACGGCGCGGTCTCCGCCGACGGCAAGGTGATCGGAACCTACCTGCACGGGCTGTTCTCCGCCGACGCTTTCCGTGCCGCGTATTTGAAGAGCCTGGGCGTCAGCGGCGGCGGCATCGACTACCGCGCCGATGTCGAGAAGGCGCTGGACGAGGTCGCGGCGGAGCTGGAGAGGCATCTCGACTGCGACGCGATTTTCGCCCTGGCGCGATAGGCTTCTCACCAAATACGTTTGAACTTGGTGAAGACGCTCATCGGGTTCGTCATTCTATGGCGAAGCAAGGAGCGAAGCGACGCGCGCAGACCATTGAATCCATGCCGTGACGTCAAGGCGTTGCAACGGTGCAGAATTCTGCTCCGCTGCGCCCTTCGATCAAGGTCACGGAATGGATCCTCGGGTCTCCTCCTGCTTCGCCCGTGGATGACGAAGTTGGGCTGCTTTCGCTAACCTCGAGCGCCGTCGATGAGGCCTCACGCCTTCTCGCCGGCTTTCGGCCAGTAAGTGCCGAAGGACCAGACATTGCCCTCCGGGTCGAGGCAGATGAACTCGCGGCTGCCGTAGTCACGGTCGACCAGCGCCTGGATGATTTTGGCGCCGGCCTTCTTGGCTTTGGCATAGGCGGCGTCGGCATCGTCGACGG
>NZ_RZSC01001248.1:0-1030 GCF_003998155.1 Mesorhizobium sp. M1E.F.Ca.ET.063.01.1.1 | reverse complement strand
TGCCGATGATGTCGGGCTGATGCTGTTCGATCGCGTCGAGATATTTCTCGACCGCATTGTTGATGCCGAGGTCGATGACGTCGAAGCCCGCGCCTTCCATCATCATGCCGACAAGGTTCTTGCCGATGTCGTGGATGTCGCCCTTGACGGTGCCGATCACCATCTTGCCTTGCTTCGGCGCGCCGGTGGCGGCGAGCAGCGGGCGCAGGATGGCCATGCCGGCCTTCATGGCGTTGGCCGACAGCAGCACTTCCGGCACGAATAGGATGCCGTCGCGGAAATCCTCGCCGACAATGCGCATGCCTTCGACCAGCGCTTCAGTGAGCACCGTGTAGGGCTGCCAGCCGCGCTCGAGAAGGATGTTGGTGCCTTCCTCGATCTCTTCCTTCAGCCCGTCATAGAGGTCGTCGTGCATCTGCTGCACGAGCTCCTCGTCGGAAAGCTCGGAAAGGATGATCTCGTCGTCGGACATTTTTTCTCGGGCTCCTTGCTGCTCGGAATGCTTGCTGCAGCCTAAAATCGATGCGCCAATACCTAACCCGCGAGGGCAAGGTAGCCATAGCTGATTTGCGACTTCCCGCAAAAGGAAAGCGACTGAAAAGTTGGCGCTTTTCTTGTCGATTTTGCGACAGGCGTTGGCGCTGGCTGGCCGTTTCGAATAGGGTGCATGGCTACGATCCGGCAAGAAGCGGCGACAAACAGGGCCGCGAGCCAATCCAGGCCAAATCCATAGGAAGAACGATCATGAGCGATAACGCGTCAGTGGAGCAGGAAGCGTCGGGCGGAAGACGCGGACGCGGCGCCAGCGGCGGCGCGGCGGCACGCCGGGCGGCCCGTTCGGGCGGCGGTCCGGGCACGCAGCTCACCTACATCAAGCGCAAGATCAACGTCTACGAGGTCCTCGACGAGGAAGGCCTGGCGCTGATCGAGAAGAACACCGACACGGTGCTGGAAGAGATCGGCATCATTTTCCGCGACGACGCCGAGGCGCTCGCGCTCTGGAAAGAGGCTGGCGCCGACGTGAAGGGCG
>NZ_RZSC01001247.1:0-1036 GCF_003998155.1 Mesorhizobium sp. M1E.F.Ca.ET.063.01.1.1 | reverse complement strand
CCACGGCATCCAGGGCCTGCCGCTGCAGCTTCTCGACTTCGGCGAGGCGTGCAATGGCCAGGAATTCGCGGAGGAGGATGACGAGCAGCGACAAAAGCGCGATCGCCGCCATGCCGGCCGCCAGCCAGCCCAGCCATTCGGCGCGCGCGAAGAGATCGCGGATGAGCTGGTCTGTCCACAAGCCCACCGCGAGCGAGACAAGCACGCCGAGGGCGCCGAAAAACAGGCGGGCGAGCAGCGAGCGCTTTCTTGGCGCCGTGGCCGGCGGTGGCGCCGCCTGCTCGATGTCCGGCTCGTCGAAGACGTCGATTTCCGAAGGAATGACGACAGCGACATCGGACCTTGCTGCTTGCGGTTTGCGCGCGGGCCGTTCGTCGGCGCGATGCTTCCGCGCCGCCTCCTGCCTCGGCGCTGGCTCGGGTTCGATGCGGAAGGCGGCCGGTTTGCGGGGCGCGCTCATGCCAGACGATCTCCGATCAGGAACTGCAGCGCGCGGTCGAGCCGGATATGCGACAAAGAAAGCGTGACGCCTTCGGCCGTGCGCTCGAGCTTCGGCGGACGGAACCGCACGAAGCGGATCGCCGGTTCGTTGTTTTCCGGCTGCGATCCGGAAAGGTCGAATACAGCATCAACTTTCTCCGGCAAGTCACCGGGAAATATGGCCGTTTCGGTTTTGCCGTCGAATGTTTCGCCGTCGATCTTCTCGTCTTTCAGCGGCGTGCCGATGATCACCGGCAATGTCTCGCGGCCTTGCTTGACCGTTCCCTCGCGGGTCGAGCGCACCGCCGCCATGGCGACCACGTCGACATCGGCGCCGCTGAAATTGGCTCGCGCGACGGCCCGGTCCGCCAGCCTGCGCACGATGGCCTGCAGCCGGTCATGGCTTTCATGGTGCAGTTGGTCGGCCTTGGTCGCCGCCACCAGGATGCGGTCGATGCGCCTGGAAAGCAGGTCGGTGACGAAATTGCCCCGGCCGGGCCGAAAACAGGAGAGGATTTCCGTGACGGCCCGTTCGAGATCGGCCATGGCGGCCGGG
>NZ_RZSC01001246.1:0-1039 GCF_003998155.1 Mesorhizobium sp. M1E.F.Ca.ET.063.01.1.1 | reverse complement strand
GGTGTTCCTGTTCAACCTGATCTGGAGCATCCGCCATGGCCGCGAGGCCGGCGGCAACCCTTGGCGGGCAACGACGCTCGAGTGGCAGACGCCTGAGACGCCGCCTGCGCACGGCAATTTCGGCAAGGAACTGCCGATCGTCTATCGCTGGGCCTACGACTACAGCGTGCCAGGAGCCAAGGAGGACTTCATCCCGCAGAACGTGCCGGGCTCCTTCGGCCTCGGCCCCTCCAGGGAGCCGGCATGAGCGTTATCGTTGTCTTTTTGCTGGTAATCGCCGGCTTTGCCGGCTGGTGGCTTTCGCACCAGGGGCTGACGGCGAAGCCATGGCTCGAGCAAGGCATGGCCGGGGATTTCGTCGACCTCGACCGGTCGCCCCTGCCCACCGCCAAGATCGGCCTCGGCGTCTTCCTCGCCGTCGTCGGCTGCCTGTTCTCGCTGTTCACCAGCGCCTATTTCATGCGCATGGGCCTGTCGGACTGGCGGCCGCTGCCGCTGCCGCGCCTGCTGTGGCTGAACACCGGCGTGCTGGTGCTGAGCAGCGTCGCGCTGCATTGCGCCGTGGTCGCCGCGCGCAAGGGCCAGATCGACAATGTCCGGCTCGGCCTTGCCACGGCCGGTTTCACTTCTTTCGCCTTCCTGATCGGACAGTTAATGGCGTGGCGGCAATTGACCGAGGACGGCTACCTGCTGGCTGCCAACCCGGCCAACAGCTTCTTCTATCTGATCACCGGAATGCATGGTCTGCACATACTGGGCGGCCTGATCGGTCTCGGCAGGACCAGCGTCGGCGCCTGGAACGGCGCGCGGCCTGAGCGGCTGCGCCTCGGCGTCGAACTCTGCGCCATGTACTGGCATTTCTTGCTTTTCGTCTGGCTCTGCATCTTCGCCCTTCTGGCCGGCTGGGCCGCCACATTCATCGACATTTGCCGTGGGCTGCTGACCTGAGGAGGCAGGGTATGTCCGAGACGACTCTGACGCATAGCGGCCAAACGGCCCCAAGGCCGGCCGGCTTGAAAGGCATTGCCGCCGACTGGGC
>NZ_RZSC01001245.1:0-1039 GCF_003998155.1 Mesorhizobium sp. M1E.F.Ca.ET.063.01.1.1 | reverse complement strand
GAGACATCCCGAAGGCGTGACCACCAGCGACGGCCTTGTCGCCACGAACGCGCATGCCATCCCGGTCCGGCGCTACCGCATGGCGGACAAGCCGGCAGCGGCGATCGTCGTCTACTATCACGGCGGCGGTTTCGTGCTCGGCGACCTCGACAGCCATGACGATATCTGCGCCGAAATCTGCGCCGGCACCGGCTTCGAGGTGGTCTCGGCCGACTATCGCCTTGCGCCGGAGAACCTGCATCCCGCTTCCTTCGACGATGCGCTGGCCGTGTTCGAATGGGTCGCGGCGACGAGCGCGCTGCCGATCGTGCTGTGCGGCGAAAGCGCCGGCGGCAATCTCGCCGCGGCGGTGGCGCACGTGACGCGCCACCATCCGAGGCATGCCATCGGCCAGATGCTGATCTATCCCGGTCTTGGCGGCGACGAGACCCGCCGCTCTTATGTCCAGCACGCCGAGGCGCCGTTGCTCTCGGTCGCCGACATCGATTTCTACCGCCGCATCCGCTCGGCGCCCGGGCAGTCGCTCGACGACTCGACCTTCTCGCCGCTCAGGGACCGCGATTTCTCCGGCCTGCCGCCGACTGTCATCGTCACCGCCGAGTGCGATCCGCTGTCGTCGGACGGCGAGGCCTATCGCGACAGGATTCTGGCCGCCGGCGGTGATGCCATGTGGCGCGAGGAGCCGCGGCTGGTGCACAGTTTTCTGCGAGCGAGGCGGACGGTGCCGCGCGCGGCTGAGGCGTTTGCGAGGATTATTGCGAATATTGGGGCGCTTGGCGCCGGACGATGAGGCTGCGATCTCCCTCCTTGAGGGGGAGATGGCCGGCAGGCCAGAGGGGGTCGTCCCGCATAAATTGCCAACGTTCTCTCTCATAGCGAAAGGGGTCGGCGCTTCACGCGCGGCGACCCCCTCTGTCGCCTTCGGCGACATCTCCCCCTCAAGGGGGGAGATACCTGCGGAACAGCGCACAAGAACTGCGGAAAACCAAACAGTTCGCTGCGGAAAGCAGACCTATCATCGCTGGGCAGGCAACGGCTC
>NZ_RZSC01001244.1:0-1040 GCF_003998155.1 Mesorhizobium sp. M1E.F.Ca.ET.063.01.1.1 | reverse complement strand
CCGTCACACCCCCCTCTGCCCTGCCGGGCATCTCCCCCGCAAGGGGGGAGATTGAGCGCACAGTCGATTTCGCCAATCGCCAACGCTGCAGGATAGATCAGGGCGCCAGAACTGCTGATCTCCCCCCTTGCGGGGGAGATGCCCGGCAGGGCAGAGGGGGGTGTGACGGAACTCGACTTACCTCACGTCTCCGCAACAGCAGCGCTGTCTACCACAGCGCCATCCCGCACGTGCCTCGGGGGCTCCTTGACCCTGAACCATGTCACATAAAGCGCCGGCAGGAACAGCAGCGTTATCGCCGTGCCGGCGATGATGCCGCCCATCATGGCGTAGGCCATCGGCCCCCAGAACACCTCGCGCGCGATCGGGATCAGCGCCAGGCTTGCGGCCGCCGCCGTCAGCGCGATCGGCCGCATGCGGTGCTCGGTCGCTTCGATCACCGCCGCCCAGCGGTCCTTGCCTTCGGCGACGAGGTCCTCGATCTGCACGATCAGGATGACCGAGTTACGGATCAGGATGCCGATCAGCGCCAGCACGCCGAGGATGGCGACGAAGCCGAGCGGCGCACCGCTTGGAACCAGCGCCGCCACCACGCCGATCAGGCCGAGCGGCGCCACCGCCACCACCAGGAAGAGGCGCTGGAAGCTCTGCAACTGCACCATCAGGATGGTCGCCATGATGAACAGCATCAGCGGCACGACGGCGGCGATCGGTCCCTGGCTGTTGGCGCTTTCCTCGACGGAGCCCGCGGTCTGCACCGAATAGCCGGGCGGCAGCTTGGCGATGAAGGCGTCGACCGAGGGCTTCAGCTCGTTGACGACAGTCGCCGGCAGCACGTCGCCGACCATGCCGGCGCGCACGGTGATCGTCGGCGTGCGGTTGCGCCGCCATACCGTCGGCTGCTCGAGATCGTAGCGGAAGTTGGCGATGGCCGCCAAAGGGATCGACTCGCCCGTGCCGGTCGGCAATTGCATGTTCTGCAGCGTCGAGATCGAGCTGCGGTCGGCCTCGCGCGAGCGCGCCACGACATTGATCAGATA
>NZ_RZSC01001243.1:0-1042 GCF_003998155.1 Mesorhizobium sp. M1E.F.Ca.ET.063.01.1.1 | reverse complement strand
TGTCGCTGGCAAGGACGAAGAAACTGGCGCCGATGGCCGCCCATGGGCCGGTGTCGTGCGGCTTGGCGCAAAATATGCCTGCCGTTCTGCCGTGTGCGACCGTTACGCCGATGATCGTCCGGATCGCCTGAGCCAGCTTGTCGGCGCCCGTCGGCCCAACCGCGTCGATCGACACCGAAAGGTCCCCAGGGCCGACGAAGATCACGTCGACGCCATCGACAGCGGCAATGGCCTCGATATTCGCAAGACCCTCCGCGGTCTCGACCTGAACCGCGACCACGGTCCTGTCATTGGCGGCGGCGAGATATTCCGGGATGCGATAGCCGTAGCCGGCGGCCCGCCCGGGTCCGACGCCGCGCTCGCCGGCTGGCGGGTAGCGCGAAGCCTGCACCGCCATCATGGCCTGGCCCGCGCTCGACACGCGTGGGACAAGCACGCCTTGCGCGCCGCTGTCCAGCGCCGCCGCTATGGCTTCGGATCCATGGCCGGGCACACGCACCATGGTCGGAACGCGATGGACATCCGCCGCCCGGACCATGCCTTCGACGAGATCCCGCGATATCTGAGCGTGCTCCCAGTCGATGCAAAGAAAATCGAGGCCGGACTGTGCCATCACCTCGATGGCGACGGCATGGGGTATGGCTGCGAAGGAGCCGACGAGGTTTTCTCTGCCCACGCACTTCCGGCGAAATTCGTTCATGTCTCTCTCTTGCGGTCGTGTCCCTGTTTCATACCCGCAAACGACGATGAGGCGAAGCTATTTCAGGCTTGAAATATTTTCGCGCGGGCCTAGCGTGGCCTATTCCAGAACGAGTTAGAGACATGATCAAAGTCCATCCGTTGCGAGGCCCGAACAGACTGAAGCTCGGCGTCTTCTCGACCAATGCGGATGGCGGCCTTGCCATCACCGACGTGCCCGAACGCTGGGCCGCCGGGTGGCGGGACAATCTGACGGCGGCGCAGATAGCCGACCGCGCGGGTCTCGAATTCATGCTGCCGATCGCGCGCTGGCGGGGCTTCGGCGGCCGCAACAAGGTGCGCG
>NZ_RZSC01001242.1:0-1046 GCF_003998155.1 Mesorhizobium sp. M1E.F.Ca.ET.063.01.1.1 | reverse complement strand
GTAGGGGTTCGACGAACCCATCGACTTGGCGACCACGTCATGCATGCCGAGCGTCTCGAAGACGGCGCGCATTGGGCCACCCGCGATGATGCCGGTACCCTGCTTGGCGGCGCGCAGCAGAACGCGTCCGGCGCCCCAGCGGCCCTCGACGTCGTGATGCAGCGTGCGGCCCGAGCGCAGCGGCACGAAAATCATGTCGCGCTTGGCCGACTCGGTCGCCTTGCGGATCGCCTCCGGCACTTCGCGCGCCTTGCCGTGGCCGAAGCCGACGCGGCCCTTCTGGTCGCCGACGACGACGAGAGCGGCAAAGCCGAAGCGACGGCCGCCCTTCACCACCTTGGCGACGCGGTTGATGTGGACGAGCTTGTCCACCATACCGTCGTCGCGCTCTTCGCGCTCACGCTCGCGGCCGCGGCCGCCTTCCCTACGTTCCTGTGCCATGTCCTAGTCCTTGTTCTTTTCCGGAAGCACGGGTTGCTGAAATGCCGGCGCCATCTTTGGGTCGCAGGCGGTGAAAATCAGAAGCTAAGCCCACCCTCGCGGGCGGCCTCGGCCAGCGCCTTGACGCGGCCATGATAGATGTAGGCGCCACGGTCGAAGACGACTTCCTTGACGCCGGCCTTCGCGGCGCGCTCGGCGATCAGCTTGCCGACAGCAGCAGCGGCAGCGGTGTCGGCGCCGGTCTTGAGCGAACCCTTGAGGTCCTTCTCCAGCGTCGAGGCGGCGGCCAGCGTGCGGCCCTGCGCGTCGTCGATGACCTGGACGTAGATGTTCTTCGAGGTGCGGTGCACCGAGAGACGCGGACGCGCGCCGGCGACCTTCTTGAGCTGGCGGCGCACGCGCTGCGCGCGGCGCTGGGTGATTTCTTTCGGGCTTGCCATGATGTCTGTTCCTTGCCTTCAGAGAACGGGGGCGACCCTGTGCGGTAGGCCAAGCCTCCCGCGGCCGCTCCCCGCGGCGTTACACTTCTCGGGCTTGGCCCTTTCCGAAAAGTCTGCAACTTTTCGGGGCCAAGCCTATTACTTCTTCTTGCCTTCCTTGCGGAC
>NZ_RZSC01001241.1:0-1049 GCF_003998155.1 Mesorhizobium sp. M1E.F.Ca.ET.063.01.1.1 | reverse complement strand
CGATGCGGTCCGCCAGCGTCATCGCCTCGACCTGGTCGTGCGTGACATAGATCATCGTCGTGTTCGGCATCTGCTCCTTCAGCTTGGCGATCTCGATGCGGGTGGCTACGCGAAGCGCGGCATCGAGGTTCGACAGCGGCTCGTCGAACAGGAACACCTTCGGGTTGCGCACGATGGCGCGGCCGATGGCGACCCGCTGGCGCTGTCCGCCCGACATCGCCTTGGGCAGGCGGTCGAGATATTTGGTGAGCTGCAGGATTTCGGCGGCCTGGCGCACGCGCTTGTCGATCTCGGCCTTGCTTTCCTTGCCGATCTTCATCGAGAAGGCCATGTTGTCGTACACCGTCATATGCGGATAGAGCGCGTAGGACTGGAACACCATGGCGATGCCGCGCTTCGACGGCGGCACGTCGTTCACCACCTCGCCGTCGATCTTGAGCAGGCCAGACGTGATCTCCTCGAGGCCGGCGATCGACCTCAGCAAGGTCGACTTGCCGCAGCCGGACGGCCCGACAAAAACGATGAACTCGCCCGATTTGATGTCGAGGTCGATGCCGTGGAGAATGTTGAGGTTACCGTATGATTTCTTCACCTGGTTCAGCGTGACATCGGCCATGGTTTCCTCCTCCCAGTGATTGTCCGTTGCAAACTCAGTCGATACGCCCGAACCAGGCGCCATAGCCGCCGAGGCGGATGGACCTGGTGCCAGCTTGTCCCGAAAAGCCATGCCCCTGCAAGGGCAGCGGCGAGCCTTTACCGAGATCGACCTCGGCAGGCTTGCTGCCGAGATTGAAGACGCAGGCGATGCGCTCATTGCCTTCGCGGCGCGTGAAGGCGACGGTGTCGCCATCGCTTTCGATGAAATCGATATCGCCCTTGGCCAGCGCCGGATGCTGGCGCCGGAAGGCGAGGAAGCGGCGGTAGTGCTCGAGCAGCGAGTTCGGGTCGCCCTGCTGCACGTTCACCGCTTGCGAGAGATGCTTGCCCGGCACCGGCAGCCAGGGCCTGGCGGTCGAGAAGCCACCATTCTTGGCCGCCGCTTCCCACAC
>NZ_RZSC01001240.1:0-1049 GCF_003998155.1 Mesorhizobium sp. M1E.F.Ca.ET.063.01.1.1 | reverse complement strand
GACGAGGAACTGGTACGGCGCATCAGTGCCGGCGACCAAGCCGCCGTGCAGGCGATGGTGGCGCGCAAGCTGCCGCGCGTGCTTTCGCTCGCCACCCGCATGCTGGGCGACGCGGCAGAGGCCGAAGACGTTGCCCAAGAGACCTTCGTGCGCATCTGGCGCCATGCCTCCGGCTGGCGCCAGGGGCACGCGCGCTTCGACACCTGGATCCACCGGGTGGCGCTCAACCTCTGCTACGACCGGCTGCGGCGGCGCCGCGAATGGACGACGGACGAACTGCCGGAGGTGGCCGATGAGAGACCGCTTCCCGACGCCCTTGCCGGAGACGAGGGCCGGCGCGTCCAGCAGGCCTTGCTACGCATCGCACCGCGCCAGCGCGAGGCGATCGTGCTCGTCTATTATCAGGAGCTGTCCAACATCGAAGCCGCCGGCGCCATGCAGGTCAGCGTCGATGCGCTGGAAAGCCTGCTCGCGCGGGGTCGCCGCGCGCTGCAGGCCCTGCTCATCGGAGATGATGGCGATGACTGAGACGGCGAAGGCATTGCCGAATTTTTGGATGAAGGCGTGGGGGGCCACGCTAGAGCCGTGGAAGGGGGAACGAGATGGCTGAGAACCGGAAGACCACCGACGTGCAGCTGGATGCCAAGCGCTTCGCCGCGCTGGCGGACGCCTATGGCAGCGCCTTGCATCGCTGGCCGCGGACCGAGCAGGCCGCCGCAACGCTTTTTGCCGAAAGCGAAGAGGGCCGCGCCATCTTGGCGAGCGCCGGCAGGCTCGACGCCATCCTCGACCGGCATCATGTCGAAGCCCCCAGCCGTTCGCTGCATGGCAAGATTGTCGCCAACGCCACGTCCGAGATCAGGCAGGGACGGCACCGCCGACTCTGGTGGCTGGGCTTCGGGCTCGCCGGCGTCGGGCTTGCAGGCGCGGTTGCCGGGTTGGCGCTGGTCACCGTCGTTACCCCCGATGCGCCGTCCGACCATTATGTGATGGACGCCAACGCAACGTCGTTCGGCGATGCCGGTCCCGACGCCGACACGGAGAACCTA
>NZ_RZSC01000123.1:0-11609 GCF_003998155.1 Mesorhizobium sp. M1E.F.Ca.ET.063.01.1.1 | reverse complement strand
TCGCCTGCGTCGCCGGACAGGCGCTGTCGGCCACGAAGGTGCCGCTCATCTTCACATCGGCCCGCGCCACGCCGGCGCCAACCAGAGCCAAAACGACCGAACCCCACAATGCCCAAACCCGCATTCCCGCTCTCCCGGCGATCATTGAACCGTATTGAATTCGTCACACTAGAACAGGCGAAGTGTCAGAATTACGATCTTTTTCGCCAGGCGAAAATAATCCCCATGTGAACGCCTTCGGCCCCTGCGCTTATTGCACCATGGTCGATCGCTCTCTTGACGCCGCCGAAACCCTCGCCCATCAGTCGCGCAGGGAGCGAGACATGCCATTCGACAAACAGACCAGGCTGGCCTCACCGGGGGGGGCCGACCTCAACCTTTATGTGAAACATGCCGGCGGAAATCCGCGCGCCGTGGTGCAGATCAATCATGGGCTGGCCGAGCACGCAGCGCGCTACGCCCGCTTTGCCGATTTCCTTGGGGACCGCGGCTTCCATGTCTATGCCCATGACCATCGCGGCCACGGCGCGACAAAGGCGCCCGATGCGCCGCTCGGCAGGTTCGCCGACGTCGACGGCATCGCCAAGGTGATCGCCGACGTCGGCGCGGTGCATGATCTCATCGCCGTCGAGCATCCGGGATTGCCGGTGATCGCTTTTGGACATTCGCTCGGCGCCTCGATCGCGCTGAATTTCGTGCTCCGCCACTCCGATCGCATCCATGCCGCCGCCATCTGGAACGGCAATTTCTCAGCTGGCCTGCTCGGCCAGCTGGCGCTGGGCATCCTCGGCTGGGAACGGATGCGGCTGGGCTCCGACGTGCCGTCGCGCCTGCTGCCCAGGCTGACCTTCCAGGCCTGGGGCAAGGCCGTGCCCAACCATCGGACCTTGTTCGACTGGCTGTCGCGCGACCCCGTCGAGGTCGACAAATACATCGCCGACCCGCTCTGCGGCTGGGACGCCTCCATCTCGATGTGGCGCGACGTGGTCGGCATGGCGCAGCACGCCGGCAAGGATTCCAGCTTCGCTGGCGTACGCCGCGACCTCTTCGTCAATCTGGTGGGCGGAGAGAAGGACCCGGCGTCGGACTATGGCAAAGGGATTCACCACCTCGCCCGGCGCATGGACAGAATGGGCTTTTCGAATCTGGTTTCAAAGGTTTACGCCGACACCCGTCACGAAAGCCTGAACGAGATCAACCGCGACATCATCATGAGCGATTTCGTTGCATGGGGTGACAGCGTGCTTAAGGCGTGACCGGCGTGGCCTACTGCATGAGTCGTGACATAGCCGGCTACGATTGATAGTGCATGTCGCCCAAAAGTGCGCAGCGGTTTGGGATAACGACATGCACAAGCAAGATTCTAGGCTGCGCTTTCGACCCCATCACGGTGATCCATGGCCGAACCTCCGCTGAAAGGCATCCGCGTTATCGAACTCGCCCGCATTCTGGCGGGGCCGTGGGCCGGACAATTGCTCGCCGATCTCGGCGCCGATGTCATCAAGGTCGAGAGCCCGGACGGCGGCGACGACACCCGCAAATGGGGCCCGCCCTTCGTCATGAGCCATGACGGCGAGAACCTGTCGGCGGCCTATTATCACTCCTGCAATCGCGGCAAGCGCTCGATCGCCATCGATTTCTCCAAGCCCGAGGGCGCCGATACGCTCCGCCGACTGGTCGCCACGGCCGACGTGCTGATCGAGAACTTCAAGCTTGGCGGTCTGAAGAAATACGGCCTCGACTATGAGAGCCTGAAGAAGATCAATCCGCGCCTCGTCTATTGCTCGATCACCGGCTTCGGCCAGGACGGTCCCTACGCGCCGCGCGCGGGCTACGATTTCATTATCCAGGCGATGGCCGGGATGATGTCGATCACCGGCGAGGCCGGCCGCGAGCCGCAGAAGGCGGGCGTCGCCATCTCCGACCTGTTCACCGGCCTCTATTCGGTGATCGCCATCCAGGCGGCGCTGCGCCATGCCGAGAAGACCGGCGAAGGCCAGCACATCGACATGGCGCTTTTCGACAGCCAGATCTCGGCGCTCGGCAACCAGAACCTTAACTATCTGGTTTCTGGCAAGTCGCCGGTGCAGATGGGCAACGCCCATATGAACATCGCGCCCTACGAGGTGCTGCCGGTGAAGGACGGCCACATCATCCTTGCCGTCGGCAATGACAGCCAGTTCGCCAAGTTCTGCGCGGTTGTCGGTCTGACCGAGTTGCCCGCCAATCCGGATTTCACCACCAATCCCGCCCGCGTCGCCAATCGCGCCAAGCTGCGCGAACTGATCATCGAGACGCTGGGCACGTGGGATCGCGACCCGCTGCTGACGAAGCTCGAAGCCGCAGGCGTGCCGGCAAGCCCGATCAACACGATCGGCCAGATGTTCGCCGACCCGCAGGCGATCGCGCGCGGCATGCGGCTCGACCTCGACGACGGCCATGGCAATCGACTGCCGTCGGTGCGCGCGCCGATGGTGATGTCGGGCACGCCGCTCGTCTATGAGCGGCCCTCGCCGCGTCTTGGCGAGCACACTGCAGAAATCCTTGCCGAACTGGAGAGAGCAGCAAAATGAAGACCGGCGGACAATTGATCGTCGAAGCGCTCGAGGCGAACGGCACCGACCGCATCTTCTGCGTGCCGGGCGAATCCTATCTGGCGGTGCTCGACGCGCTGCATGACTCGTCGATCCGCACCATCGTCTGCCGCCAGGAAGGCGGCGCGGCGATGATGGCCGACTGCCAGGGGCGCCTGACCGGTACGCCCGGCATCTGCTTCGTCACCCGCGGCCCCGGCGCCACCAACGCCTCGGCCGGCATCCACATCGCCATGCAGGATTCGGTGCCGCTGATCCTGTTCATCGGCCAGGTCGCCAGCCACGCCAAGGAGCGCGAGGCCTTCCAGGAGGTCGACTACAAGCGCTTCTTCGGCGACATCGCCAAATGGGTGGTCGAGATCGACGACGCTTCGCGCATTCCGGAATTCGTCACCCGCGCTTTCGCGGTGGCGACATCGGGCCGCCCCGGCCCGGTCGTCGTCTCGCTGCCCGAGGACATGCTGACCAGCGAGGTCGAGGCGCCGGTAGCACTTGCGCACACGCCGGTTGAGACGCGCCCCGGTGAGGCCGAGCTCGACGCGCTGGAGATGCTGCTCACCGGCGCCAAGCGTCCGTTCGTCATTCTCGGCGGCACGCGCTGGGACGAGGAGGTGGTGGCGCGGATGCGCACGATCGCCGAGACGTGGTCGCTTCCCGTGGGCTGCTCCTTCCGCCGCCAGATGCTTTTCGACCATCTTCATCAGAACTACGCCGGCGATGTCGGCATCGGCATCAACCCGAAGCTGGCGGCGCAGATCAAGGCGGCCGACGTCGTGCTTCTGATCGGCGGCCGCATGAGCGAGATGTCGTCGTCCGACTACACGCTGCTGAAGAGCCCATACCCCGACCAGGCGCTGGTGCATGTCCATGCCGACGCCGGCGAGCTCGGCCGCGTCTACCGGCCGACGCTGGCGATCAACGCCTCGCCCTCGGCCTTCGTCGAGGCTTTCGCCAAGCGCAAGCCGGCCGGCACGCCATCCTGGGCAAATGAGACGGCAAAAGCACACGCCGCCTATCTCGAATGGTCGACGCCCCCTGAGACCGGGCCCGGCGCCGTCCAGATGGGGCCGATCATGAACTATCTGGAAAAGGCGCTGCCGGAGGACGCCATCCTCACCAACGGCGCCGGCAATTACACGACCTGGGTGCATCGCTTCCACCGCTTTCGCCGCTTCGGCACGCAGGCGGCCCCGACATCCGGATCGATGGGCTACGGCACTCCGGCGGCGGTCGCCGCCAAGGCGCTGTTCCCGGATCGCACAGTGGTTGCCTTTGCCGGCGACGGCTGCTTCCTGATGAACGGCCAGGAATTCGCGACCGCCGTGCAATACGACCTGCCGATCATCGTCATCGTGGTCAACAACGGCATCTACGGCACGATCCGCATGCACCAGGAGCGGGAATATCCGAGCCGCGTCATCGCTACCGACCTCAGGAACCCCGACTTCGCCGCGCTTGCCCGCGCCTATGGCGGCCATGGCGAGACGGTCGAAAGGACCGAGGACTTCGCGCCTGCCTTCGAACGCGCGCGCGCCAGCGGCAAGCCGGCGATCGTCGAGATCAGGCTCGATCCCGAGGCGATCACGCCGACCCGCACGCTGACGCAGATCCGCGACAAATCATGACCCGGCAGAACGAGGCGGTTGCCCGCCTCTTTCTGCCGGCGGAAAGACTGCTACATCGCTCCGGCCGCCTTCTCGATCTGTCCTCGGATCTCGCCGTCCGGGTTAGCGGCTGTATGGACGTTGACGTAATATTTGCCGGCCTCCAGGTCGGTGGCCTGGGCATCCGTCAGCGTCGCCGAGCCTTTGATCGGGCTCTTGAGCTTCTTGAACGGGATTACGGGATCCGCGTTTTCACCCTTGGCCGCCGGGCCGTGAATGTGGGCCCCCGACGCCGGCCCGCTGAGACCGGAATATTTGACGTTCCAGCTGAGCTTCTTCTTGGTGGTGTCAAAGGTGAGTGTGGCAGTCCCCTTGCCTTTGGTGGTTACGGGCGGGTTCTGCTGGCTGCCATCCAGCGTTGCCTTGTACTTCACAACGTCGGCCATGGCCGGCGATGAGAGCAGGAACGCGGTCGAAACGGCGAGCGCCGAAAGCATCGGCAAGGATAGGATGCGCATGAAGAACCTCCGTTGATTGCAGCATCCCCCACGGCCCCCCAGCGCGCGGATGCGTCAATTCAACGGCTGAACGGCGCGATGTATCCCGGCACACGCATATTTTACCGGCACTAAGGAAAAGGGGCGGTCGCTTGCCCCCTTCTGGATTCCGTAAAGGCAACGATTATACGGCCGCCAGCGCTTGCGTCAGATCGGCGATCAGATCATCCGGGTGCTCGACACCGATAGACAGCCTGACTGTGGTCTCAAGCACGCCGATGCGCTGGCGCACGTCGTAGGGGATGCCGGAATGGGTCATGGCCGCCGGATGGCTGGCCAGCGATTCCGTCCCGCCGAGGCTTACCGCCAACTTGAAGATCTGCAGGCTGTTGAGAAAGGCAAAGGCCGCCTTCTGCCCGCCGCGAATGTCGAAGGAGAACGTCGAGCCGGCGCCACTGCATTGCGCCCGGTAGGTGCGGCCTGCCGGAGTGTCCTCGCCCACGAACGGCAGATAGTGCACCTTCTCGACCTTGGGATGGTCGCGCAGGAATTCAGCGACCAGGCGGGCGTTGTCGTTCGCCCGCTCCATGCGGATCGACAGCGTTTCCAGCGAGCGGCCGAGCATCCAGCAGGAATGCGGGTCGAGCTGCGTGCCGATCGCCCCCCGCAGCGCCTTGATCGGCTTGGTGACCGCCTTGCTGCCCATCGCGGCACCCGCGATCAGGTCGGAATGGCCGCCGACATATTTGGTCAGCGAATAGACCGAAACATCGGCCCCGTGTTCGATGGGCCTCTGGAATACCGGGCCGAGTAGCGTGTTGTCGCAGACGATGATCGGCGTCGTTCCTTGCCGGGCGCCGATCTCGTCGGCGATCCTGCGCATCAGCGCAATGTCGACAAGGCTGTTGGTCGGATTTGACGGCGTCTCGATCAGGATGACTGACACGCGGCCATTGCCGACGGCCGTGTCGGCAGCCACGCGCACCGCCGCCTCGTCGACGCCGTCCGCGAAGCCGACGGCCTCGATGCCGAAGCCGGTGAGCGTGCGCGTCAGAAGCGTCTCCGTGCCGCCATAAAGCGGCTGCGAATGCAGGATGGCGTCACCCGGGCGAGCATAGGCGAAAAGCGTCGTCGCGATCGCCGACATGCCGGACGAGAACAGGATGCAGGCGTCCGTCCCCTCATAGATCGCCAGCCGGTCCTCGACGATCTCGCTGTTGGGATGGTTGAAGCGCGAATAGACCAGACCGGACGCCGTGCCGCTCGGAGGTTCCTTGCGGCCGGAAGTGTAGTCGAAGAAGTCGCGTCCCTCTTCCGCCGATTTGAACACGAAGGTCGAGGTGAGGAACACCGGCGGCTTGACGGCGCCCTCCGAAAGCTGCGGATCGAAGCCATAGCTCAGCATCAGCGTCTCCGGATGGAGCTTGTGGTTGCCGATATGGGTTTTCGAAGGGCGCGGCGCGGTCATGGCTTTTCCTGCTGTTCGAGGAGTTATTCCGTCGCAATTTATGCGATCCTCATCATGCAGTCCTTGCTATTTTTGGGCTCCCGTGGCTGCATTCCCGCAATATATTGCCTGGAGATGCCAAAAGTGCAGCAGAAGATAGCCGACGATTTCGACCGCAAGATCCTGCGTGAACTGCAAGCCGACGCCCGCATCACCAACAACGAGCTTGCCGAGCGGATCGGTCTGTCGCCGTCGCCCTGCCTGAGGCGCGTGCGGCGGCTGGAGGAAGCCGGCGTTATCAGGGGCTATACCGCGCTGGTCGATCCGGCCGCTTTCGGCTGGGGCATGGTCGCCATCGCCACCATCCGGCTCAGCCGCCAGAACGAGGACGAGATCGTCATGTTCGAGGAAGCGATCCGCGGCTGGGAAGAGGTTCTGGAATGCCACCTCGTCACTGGCTCGCGCGACTATGTGCTGAAGGTCGTGGCAGGAAGCCTCGAACAGTACGAGCGCTTCATCAAGGAAAAGATCGCGCGGCTGAAATGCGTCGCCTCGATCGAGACCAGCTTCGTTATGAACACCATAAAGGAACGGCGCCTCTGAGGCGCCGTTCTCAAGATCAGAATAAATTGCGTGACAGGCTTACTTGATCGCCTTGTCGGTGATAGCGGTCGTGTAGGCGCCAGAGGGCTCCTTGGCGATGATCTTCTGGTCGAGCAGCGCCTTGGCGGTGCGCTCGTAGGTCGCCGGATCGAGCTTGCCGTCGGCATTGTCGACCAGCTTGGCGACTTCGCCCATCATGCGCTTCTGGTGGTTCTCGTCCTGGCCGCCATTGTCCATGACGATGCCGGCCGCCTCGTCCGAATTGTCGACGGCGTATTTCCAGCCCTTCATCGAAGCGCGCACGAAGCGCACCATCTTGTCCTCGAAGGCGGGGTCCTTGAGCTTGTCTTCCAGCGCGTAGAGCCCGTCCTCGAGCAGGTCGTTGCCCATGGCCGAGTAGTTGAAGACGGTGAGCTGCTCCGGCTTGTAGCCGGCGTCGATCAGCTGCCAGTATTCGTTGTAGGTCATGACCGAGATGCAGTCCGCCTGCTTCTGGATCAGCGGCTGCACGTCGAAGCTCTGCTTCAGGACGGTGACGCCGTCCGGACCGCCCTCGGTCTTGAGGCCGAGCTTGTTCATCCAGGCGTAGAACGGATATTCGTTGCCGAAGAACCAGACGCCCAGCGTATGGCCCTTGAAGTCCGCTTCGGTCTTGATCGGGCCGTCCTTCGGGCAGACCAGCTCCATGCCGGCCTTCTTGAAAGGCTGGGCGATGTTGACCAGCGGCACGCCCTTCTCGCGCGCGGCGAGCGCGCCGCCCATCCAGTCGACGATCACGTCGGCGCCGCCGCCGGCGATCACCTGCTCCGGCGCGATGTCCGGGCCGCCCGGCTTGATGTCGACGTCGAGGCCCTCGGCGTCATAGAAGCCCTTGGCCTTGGCGACATAGTAGCCGGCGAACTGGGCCTGCGTGACCCATTTCAGCTGCAGCGTCAGCTTGTCGGCGGCCATCGCCTGGAAAGCGGCCAGCGACATCGCGCCGGCCAAAGCAGAAACTACAAGTCTTTTCATATTTTTACCCTCTGAAGTTAGCACCCAAACCCACCCCCTCTATCCACCACGGACAGAGGGATGCCAAAACGTGATGGCTCTCTCGATAAGAGCGACCACGCCATAAAAGACCGAACCCGCCAGTGCTGCAACTGCGATTTCGGCCCAAACCATGTCGATGTTCATCCGCCCGACTTCCGTCGAAATGCGGAATCCCATGCCGACAACCGGCGTGCCGAAGAACTCCGCGACGATGGCGCCGATCAGCGCCAGCGTCGAGTTGATCTTCAGCGCGTTGAAGATGAACGGCATTGCCGCCGGCAGCCTGAGCTTCAGCAAGGTCGGCCAATACCCGGAAGCATAAGTGCGCATCAAATCGCGCTCCATGTGGCCGGAGGCGGCGAGCCCGGCGACGGTATTCACCAGCATCGGGAAGAAGGTCATGATGATGACGACCGCCGCCTTGGACGGCCAGTCGAAACCGAACCACATCACCATGATCGGCGCGACGCCGATGATCGGCAGCGCCGACACCATGTTGCCGATCGGCAGGAGTCCGCGCCGCAGGAACGGCACGCGGTCGGCGAGAATGGCGACGACGAAGCCGGCGAGGTTGCCGACGATGTAGCCGATCAGCACCGCCTTGAAGATCGTCTGCCGCACATCCGATCCCAGGATCGGCAGCGAGCTGGCGATGCGCGCGCCGATCGCGCTCGGCGGCGGCAGCAGGATGAACGGGATGCCGGCACCCCGCGTCACCGCTTCCCAGATGATCAGGATCCAGGCCCCGAAGATCGCCGGGATGATCAGTCGGAGCGCGGTTTTCGCGCCGCTCATGGCAGGCCGTAAGGAGGACAGCAAAGCGACGCAGCGCCAGGCAACCAGCCAGGCTGCGGCGAGAGCGAGGAAATAGGGCGCCAGCGCCGTCCCCTCGAAGCCGCCTATGCCTTTGATCAGCAGCCAGGCGGCGATATGGGCACCGATGAAGAGAACGATGGCTTCAACGAGCGTCGCGATCCGTATGGTCGAGACCAGCGCCGCGATCAGCAGCAGCCCGAGAATCAAGCCCTTCGTGCCCATATACGGGTAAGCGATCGTCGCGGTCGGCTCTGCCATTGCGGCCGCTTCCGGTTTCGACATCGCGCCGAGCGCGAAGGCGATAAGGCAAAAGAGGATCGCCAGCACCGATTGCCAGGATGGTTTCAGCCAGGTCATGCCGGCCTCCCGCCCATGGCGTGGTCGACCAGGCGGCCGGCGATACCGACCACCATGACCAGCAGCGCCGCGACCACCGAGCCCGCGACCAGCGCCGACCAGATGTCGATGGTCTGGCTGTAGTAAGCGCCGGAAAGCAGCTTGGCGCCGATGCCGGCGACCGCGCCTGTCGGCAGTTCGCCGACGATGGCGCCGACCAGGCTCGCCGCCACCGCTACCTTCATCGAGGTGAACAGGAATGGCACCGATGCCGGCACCCTCAGCTTCCAGAAGGTCTGGGACCGGCTGGCATTATAGGTATGCATCAGGTCGAGATGCATGAGTTCCGGCGAGCGCAGACCCTTCACCATGCCGACAGTCACCGGGAAGAAGGAGAGATAGGTAGAGATCAGCGCCTTGGGGATCAGCCCGGTGATGCCGATGGCCGCCAGCACCACGATGATCATCGGCGCCACCGCCAGGATCGGGATAGTCTGCGAGGCGATGATCCACGGCATCAGGCTGCGGTCGAGCGTGGTGACATGCACGATACCGACGGCAATCACGATGCCGAGCGCCGTGCCGAAGGCGAAGCCGAGCAGCGTCGAGGACAGCGTCACCCAAGCATTGTAGACGAGGCTGCGGTTGGAGGTGATGCTGCGCAGGAAGGTGTTCTCGAAGAAGTTCACCGCCACCTGATGCGGCGCCGGCAGCGTCGGCTTCGGCTGCGACAGCGTCTTGCCGATGAATTCGACGGTGCCGGGGGTCTGGTTGGCCCTCTGGTCGAGGTCGCGCTGGAACGGCGCGTTGAGGATGACGGCGAAGACATACCAGATCACCACCACTCCGGCGAGAATGGTGGTCACCGGGATGATCTTGGAGCGGAAGCTGTCCATCAGCGACGCTCCCCTCCTCTCCCCGCCGGGGAGAGGCTGGCCGGAGCAAAGCGAAGGCCGGGCGCCTTCGTTTTCGGTGCCGCGGCACCCGTTCTTTTCGTCATCCTAGGGCGGAGCAAGGAGCGAAGCGACGCGGCGCAGACCCTAGGATCCATGCCATTACGTCTCCGCTCCGCAGCGGTGCAGAACAGGGCTCTCTGCGCCTTGCGGCATCTAGCGGGAATTCTGCACCGTCTTGACCCTTCGGCCGATATCACGGCATGGATCCTAGGGTCTGCGCTCCGCTTCGCGTCGCTCCGCCCTAGGATGACGAAATCGCGGTGCGCGGCCGCCCGCTCAAGAGCCCCCTCAATCATCATAGCTGTGCCCAGCCCGAAGCCCGTCGCGCACGCGCGCCGCGATCGCCAGGAATTCAGGCGTCTCGCGAATATCGAGCTGCCGCTTCCGGGGCAGCGTCGATTCGATGATATCGGTGACGCGGCCGGGTCGCGGCGACATCACGACGATACGCGTCGACAGATACACCGCTTCGGGGATCGAATGGGTGACGAAGCAGATCGTCTTGTCGGTCCGGCCCCACAGCTCGAGAAGCTGCTCGTTCAGATGGTCGCGCACGATCTCGTCGAGCGCGCCGAACGGCTCGTCCATCAAGAGCAGGTCTGCATCGAAGGCGAGCGCACGCGCGATCGAGGCGCGTTGCTGCATGCCGCCGGAAAGCTGCCAGGGATATTTCTTCTCGAAGCCGGAGAGGTTGACGAGTTCGAGCGTGCGCTTGATGCGCTCCGCCTGCTCGGCCTGGCCAAGGCCCATGATTTCCAACGGCAACGCCACGTTGCGCTCGATCGTCCGCCAAGGGAACAGAGCTGCTGCCTGGAAGACGTAACCGTAAGCGCGCTTCTCGCGCGCCTGCTCCGGCGAAATCCCGTTGACGGAGATCGTTCCCGAGGTCGGCTTCTCCAGATCGGCGATGACGCGCAGCAAGGTGGTCTTGCCGCAGCCGGAGGGGCCGATGAAGGAGACGAACTCGCCCTTGCCGATGGTCAGATCGACATTGGACAGCGCCTGCACCGGACCGTCATTGGTCTGGAAGGTGAGGCCAAGCTTGCTTGCCGAAACGACGGCTGGCGACGGTCCGGTCATTGGCAGAAACCTGCCTTTCGCAGCCGCTGCCGCGCCGGCCGGAATCCGGTTGATTTTGCGTTTATGTTGCTTTCCACTCGTCCTGTCCCAACTGATCGACGCCGCCCGGAGCCTTGCCGATGTCGCCTAAACCCACATGTCATCTTATTCGCCCCGAAAGCACTTATGAAGGCAAGCAAGGCTTGAGCTACTTCGCCGGCATCGCCGCCGAAACCGTCGGCTCCTCCGGCATTTGCATGCATCTTCTCACCATGCCGCCGGGCGCCCGCGCCAAGGCGCACATGCATGAGAGCCACGAGACCGCGATCTATGTGCTCTCCGGAGAGGTTCACACCTGGTATGGCGACCGGCTCGAGCACCACATTGTCGTCAAGGCCGGCGACCTCTTCTACATTCCGGCCGGCGTGCCGCATCTGCCCGCCAATCTGAGCGGCGCGCCCGCTTCGGCCGTCATTGCCCGCACCGATCCCAACGAGCAGGAAAGCGTGGTCCTGCTGCCGGAACTGGATGCGCTGGTTGCCTAGGGCAATTCCAGGAAAAGTGTGTAACGGTTTTCCGTCCGGAATTGCGCAAAAACAAAGAGATAGGGCATTTTGCAGCCAAGCGGAATCGCTTGGCGTCGCACAAATGCTGTCTCGCTTCTG
>NZ_RZSC01001239.1:0-1049 GCF_003998155.1 Mesorhizobium sp. M1E.F.Ca.ET.063.01.1.1 | reverse complement strand
CTCTCGATCAGTGGAACCCGCATTCGCTCGGCGCCCATATCGGCTATCTGCCCCAGGACGTTGAACTTTTTGACGGGACGGTGGCCGACAACATCTCGAGGTTCGGCGGCAAGAGCGATCCCAAAGGCGTGCTTGCGGCCGCCCGGGCCGCGGGCGTCTATTCGATGATCATGCATCTGCCGGAAGGTTTCCAAACGCGCATCGGCGAGGGAGGCAGGGCCTTGTCCGCTGGACAGAGGCAACTGATCGGCCTCGCCAGAGCGCTCTACGGTGAGCCGTTTCTTGTCGTCCTGGATGAGCCGAACTCGAATCTCGATGTCGAAGGCGATGCCGCCCTGGCGGGCGCAATTCTAGCCGTGCGCCAGCGCGGAGGGATCGTTATCGTTGTTGCGCATCGCCCGTCCGCTCTCACCAACATCGACCAGGTTCTGGTGCTGACCAACGGCATGGTCCGCTCGTTTGGCTCCCGCGAGGAGGTCTTGGCGAGTGTGGCGCGAGCATCCTCTCCTGCCGCGCACCGCCCGTCCCCGGTCATTCCGATCCAGAGGGGAGTAAGCGGACATGCGTGATGTCTTGCCCCGCCTCTTTGCGTTCCTGCCATCTTACGCCTGGTTCGATGCCGGTCAGCGTTCCTCGCTTGAGGCCCCTGGCAGCATCGGACCCAGCCTGGTGTGCGGACTGGCGGTCACGTGCCTGCTCATTGCTGGCGGAGGGCTATGGCTTGGCTTCACCAAGATAGCGGGTGCGGTGATCGCCCCCGCAACCGTGGTGGTCGAAAGCAGTACCAAGAAGGTCCAGCACCAGACCGGCGGCACGATCAGCGGCATCTTTGCCCAAGATGGCGATCATGTTCGGGCCGGCAACGTGCTGGTCCGGCTGGACGATACGCTGCCGCGGGCGAACCTGCAGATCATCAGCGAGGATCTCGACCGCGCCACGGTGCGGCTTGCCCGGCTGGAGGCCGAACGCCAGGGGCTGGCGACCATGCCGCTTCCAGCCAGCCTGCAGGCGGAAATGAGCAAGCCGGACCTGGCTGCACTGGTCAATGG
>NZ_RZSC01001238.1:0-1056 GCF_003998155.1 Mesorhizobium sp. M1E.F.Ca.ET.063.01.1.1 | reverse complement strand
CGATATCCCGGGCAATGATCGCGTTGAGCAGCGTGTTGTAGCGGCGCTGGTAGTCCTGTATTCGCCTGGGCGTCAGATGCCGCCGGTTGAGCGCGGCGCGGAAGCTCTGGCGGCGAGCCTGGATCAACAGATCGTAGCATGACGTTAGCAGCGGATTTCCCGCGCCGCGAGCTACCTGACGGTGGAATTCATCCTCGAGCCGGGCGAACTCCGCCGCGTCGGTTTGAACCCCTTCCATGGCCGACAAGGTCTCGCTCAGTCCTTCAATGGCGCGCGGCGACATGTTGATGATGGCGAGCCGCATCATGTCGGGTTCGATGATTCCGCGCATCACCAAGAGGTCGAGCGGGCTCGTCTCGGCGGCAACACCTCCTGTCGCGTCATCGAGGACTGCCTGACCCTTCACGAAGCTGCCGCTCCCGGCACGCCGGCGAATGAAGCCATGTTTCTCAAGTATGTCCAGGGCTTCGCGAACCGTGTTCCGGGCGACGCCAAGTTCACCGGCCAACGTTCGTTCCGAGGGCAGTCGTTCGTCGGTGGTGTATTGCTGAGAGGTTATTCGCGCCAACAGCGTGTCCACCACGACACGAACCGTGGCAGTGATTGAATGATCCGCAATGAGTGCCAAGGCAGCCTCGTGTTTCGATGACATCAACGACGTTCCTTTCGACATCCGAAAGTTCGCGTCCATTTGCGATGGTTCTGGTTGGCCACGCAAGCCGCTGCCGATGACCGCGGCCTTTTGGCGGTCAGCTGATCGCGATTGCCAATTTGGCGTTTTGCGCACGTGTCCTGCTGTCCATTTCTGTTGGCCTTTCGCTCTTGCCTGCCTGGGTGCTTGATCAGTCATTTTCGCCCTAAGGCAAAAAATTTTAACAGGAGTATTGATTTCAACAACCATTTCCCACAAACTGGTTCAATAATTGGTTCAATAATTGGTTCAATAATTGGTATAAAAAAGGGGAATGCAATGACCAATTCCTGGAGATTCTCCACGCTCGCCGATCGCCATCGCGCGCTTGGTTCGAAGCTCGAAGACTGGAGCGGCATGGGCAC
>NZ_RZSC01001237.1:0-1057 GCF_003998155.1 Mesorhizobium sp. M1E.F.Ca.ET.063.01.1.1 | reverse complement strand
GGTCCTGCGCGGGAAACGCCACCGTCTCTTCCTCGGCCAGGCCGAAGGGACGCGAAGTCTCGCCGTCAGGACGCGAAGTCTCGTCGTCGGTTCGCGCATTGTCCGCCTCAAGCACCGGCGCCGGCGGCCTCATACGCGCGGCGCCGGACATCGACATGGTCTCGACGGTTGTCTCGGTTTCAGCCGTCCTGATGGCCTTGGTCACAGGGGCGCTGGGTCTGACAACCGAACTCGTCGTCTCGCTGGACGGTATCTGCAAGGCATCGACGCCCGCCGTCGAGGAACAGCCGGCAAGGCCAAGCGATGCGAGCACGAAACTGACGACGCCAAAAATCCGCATCTTGACCTGTACGCAAAACAAAACAGACCGAGGGCAGGAACAGCGCCGCCGGAAGCCCCATTCCTAATGAGAAATTACCAACAAAGTTTGAATCAAAATTTACTTTTGGTCCGGCCGGGCGATTCGCGGCCGGCGTCGGACGCGGTTCTCGGCTAGCGCCTGAACACGCCGATCATCGGTCCGAGATTCCAGAAATCGTCGTTGCGGCCTATTGCCGGCGCATAGAGGCTCGATATCGAGCCGTCGAGGAACAGCGCGTTCGCGCAGCCGAGCTTGTCGCGGAACAGCCGGGCGAATTCATGGAAGGTCACGACGTCATCCGAGATTGCGAAGACGGCGACGCCGTCGGCGCGCACGCCGACGCCGTCGCGGATTTTTCGCGAGGGGCTGTCGGCCTGGAATTTCGGATGCAGCTTGCCGTCGATGACCAGCATCGGCCCGGACTGGGTTGCGTAATCCACCCGCGGCGGACGCTTCAGATAATCCTTCGTCGCGCGAACGCCGGCCTTGTTGCCGCTGAGATAGAAGATGCCGTTCGGCTGCATCGAGAAATTGCCGGTGCCCGATCCGATCTTCGCCGAGGTGATCTGCTGCCCTCGCTCGACGTAGAGCCCAACCGGCGCGAGATCGGGATGATACATGCCGGCATTGATGCCGAAGAGCATGGTGCGCCCCGCAGCCTGTTGGGCGCTTCGAAGATTGTGCAGCGACTGGTAG
>NZ_RZSC01001236.1:0-1057 GCF_003998155.1 Mesorhizobium sp. M1E.F.Ca.ET.063.01.1.1 | reverse complement strand
ATCTCCCCCCTTGCGGGGGAGATGTCCGGTAGGACAGAGGGGGGTGCCTCGCGCTGGCCTTGCAGGTGATCACCGCGAAGAAGCCCCTACTCGCACTGCCGGCGCGGGCCGCCGTCGAAGGGCTGGTAGGTGTTGTCCTGCGGATTGTAGGTGCGGTAGCGGCTGAAGCAGTCGTCGATGTGGTCGCCCGAAAACTGCGGGCCCAGGAGCCGATCCCTGGGAGTCTGTTCCTCCGGCGAAATCTCCTCCGGCGGGCCGCCATAGGTGGTGGCGTAGCCGTCGCGTGTCGGGGCGTAGCCTTCCATCTCGGCCTGGTCGTCGATCACCTGGCCTTGATCGGTCTGCTCATTCTGGGTCGCGTCGGTCGAGGCGGTGCTGTCGCCGCCGGGATCGAAATAGGGCGAGACGCAGGGCCGCAGTTCGCCGCTGTAGGAGCGGTAGCTGTTTTCTTCCGAGCGGTAGCTGCGATAGCGGTTGGCGCACCATTCGAGATGGGCGGCGGGCAACCGTGCCTGCTGCTGGGCCGGCGCATCCGCCTGCCGGGAAGGCTCAGCCGCATTGGCGTCGGGCGCGGGCAGGCCGGGCTGGGAGACATCGGGCAATGGCTGCAATTGCCGCGGCGCGGGCGCCGGCGTCGCGAGGGCTGCGGTCTGCGTGCTATTCGCCTTGGCCGTCGCGTCCGCCTTGGCGGGCGCGCCGGCCGCCTGCTGGGCGGGAATACGTTCGAGCCCCTGCCTTGCCGGATCGACCGGCCGGGCGTCCTTGGTCCACAGCTCTGAGACACCGATCGCCGGCGTTGCCTGGCGCACCGGCTTGGCGGCGAGCAGCCAGGTGGCGAAGGCGAGCCCGCTGGCAAACACCGCCAAGGTGAACACGAAACCAGCGACAATTCCCAACAAAGCCTTCACGCCGCGTTCCTTCAGCCCCGCTTAAAGAATGGCGCGGCGTGGATCCGGTTCCCACGAGAAGAGGGCAATGTTGAGGCCCGCCGAGGCAGGAAACGGTAGAGCCCCGCGTGCTCCGGGGAGAAGCAGGCGGGGCTCAAGGATCGCTAGGG
>NZ_RZSC01001235.1:0-1059 GCF_003998155.1 Mesorhizobium sp. M1E.F.Ca.ET.063.01.1.1 | reverse complement strand
GGATCTGATTGCTCTTCTCGAGGATGTCCTTGTTGGAGCCCATGATCGAATTGGTGTTGTCGGCGTTCTGGCGGGCAATGTCTAAATTCGCATTGTCGATGACGGCGATCTGCGCATGAGCGACGCTCGCCAGAAGCGTTACACATGCCGCGAAAGCGATTTTTCTCACATCAGCCTCCTATTCCTGGATTGCTTCGATCGCGCGCGCTGCGCCGGTCGGATCGGCGTTGATTTGCACCGACTGCGTGTTCCCCGAACCGCTCTCAGCGCTCCAACTCGCACAGGGTAGCCATTGGCTGCGATCGAGCCGCAGCCGTTGCAGCTCGGCCGGGTCGCATGAAAATGGATTTGGGGATCCACCTTGCGGCGGCGTGATGGTCCGCGCGGTCTGCGAGGCTCCGACGTTGTTCAACGAAAGATATTGACCGAGCAGCGCGGTAAAGTCCGAGGCCTGGTTGATATATTGGCCGGTCACGTCGGCATCGAGACTTCGAGCCGACGAGTTGAGCTCCCAGGCGTCCTTATATTCGCCCACTTGTCCGACGCCGCCGGCAAGCGCGTCGATCTGCGAGGAATTGGCCGTCATCTGCATAGAGCTGGCGTCGAGATCGGCCGCGGCTTTGGAGACGGAATCAAGGACGCCGCTTTGAGCAGCGCCGCCCGGTCCGCTAGAGGTCACGATGCTGATCGCCGGTGGGGCCGCCGCCGGCGCCTGTCCGCTTGAGACGTAATTGTCGAAGGTGCCGTGCCATCGGCCGACGCCCGAGGCCCACTCAGCCTGTTCGGCGGCATTGGAGCCGTTATAGAAGCTCGCGAGGCAGCTGTAGCTGCTGGCGCCACACTGCGCGACGCCTTTGCCGAGATATTTGACGCCACCCTCGATGTTTTGCTCGTTGATGTCGCGATCGAACCCGAGCTGCCTGCCCGTTCCCTTTGTCAGCTGCATCACGCCCTTGACGCCGGTGTGAGAGCCGGCACAGCTGTCGAAGCGGGACTCCTGGTACGTGACCGACAGCGCCAGGCCCTCCGGAACGCCATATTTTTGTGCATAGTAACGGA
>NZ_RZSC01001234.1:0-1065 GCF_003998155.1 Mesorhizobium sp. M1E.F.Ca.ET.063.01.1.1 | reverse complement strand
GACGCGGACTTCGAAGGAGCGGACCTCGACGATGATCTGATAGTCGATCGCCAGCCCCTCGCCCGGCTTGCCGACGCCGGCAAAACTGCCGGAACGCTGGAAGGTCTCGGCGAGCCTGGCCTGCACGATCAGCGGCAGGCGATCCGCCCATTGCGCGCCCTTGAGGAACTGGATCGACTGGTCGGACGGCCTGATGACGATGTTCTGGCTGTCCAGCGCCTTCAGCGCAGAAGGCTGGGCGATCAGGATCTGGCGGCGGCTATGGCCGTGCATGTCGACCGCCGGAGCAGAAAGCTCGAACGTATCGAGCGGCGCCGGCTTGCCTCCCAGCGCCGCGCATCCGGCAAGCGCAAGCGCGAGCGCCGCGGCGGCAACCGACTTCAACCCTCTCACCGACTTCACGCGCGATCCCCATTGTCCCCGGATCTGACGATCAACTTACAGCTGCAATCCATGTTCTTGGCTTTCGCGGCAGCCGAAGTCAACGCCGTGCCCTGCCGTCAAACTGACGAACCTCACCCTCGCCGCCCGTCAGAATGCGCTGCGGGTTGCGGCTGAGGTCAGTCACCGCTTCCTCGATGCGGTTGATCGAGCGCCGGCTGTCCTGAACCAGCGCCTCGACATTCTGCAGCCCCTGGCCGGAGAAGCGCGCCAGATTGTCGGTGATGGTGCCAAGCCGCGCATTCAGCGTATCGGCGACCTGCTTGAAGGATTTCAGCGTCGCCCTGGCGTCGGCCATCACGCCGTTGGCCTCGCCGGATCCGAGAAGCTTGTCGACCTTGGCGAGGATGCCGTCGACGCGCACCGAGGCATCGTTGAGGCGCTGCGAAAGCTGGCGTGCGTTCTTGATGGTATCGTTGATATCGTCGGAGCGGTTGGCGATCTTGTCGGTGACCTTGGCGATGTCAGCGGCCGCCCTGTTGGCGCTGTCGCTGGCCTTCTGGATGTTGGCGAGCGCCGTGCGGACATCCGCGGGATCGATCCCATCGAGCACGTTGTCGACTTTGGCCAGGGTGCCTTGCGTCTGCTTGGCGAAGTCGTTGATCGAGCCGACCGCCGTATTAA
>NZ_RZSC01001233.1:0-1067 GCF_003998155.1 Mesorhizobium sp. M1E.F.Ca.ET.063.01.1.1 | reverse complement strand
GTCCTGTCATGCGAGTCTTTGACGAATGGTTTGCTTGAAAGCGTCGAGCAGCACGGCCGCCAGCACCAGGAGGCCATGGATGACCTGGGTGAAATTGGCCGGCAGGCCCATCAGGTTGATGGCGGTGTTGATGGCCGACAGAAGCAGCACGCCGGCATAGACGCCGGGCAGAGTGCCGACGCCACCCTTCAGGCTTACGCCGCCGATGACGACGGCGGCGAAGGCATTGAAGAGCAGGCCGACGCCGAGATTGGCAGTGGCGCCGGAGGTGCGGATGGCAAGCAGCCAGCCGGCCAGCCCGGCGATGGCGCCGGCAAGCACAAAGGCGACGATCAGGTTGCGGTTGACGCGGATGCCGGCGCGGAAGGTCGCGGTCTCGTTGCCGCCGATCATCACCAGATGCCGGCCGAACGGCGTCTTGGCCAGGATCAGCGAGAAGACCACGAAGCAGCCGACCGCGATCCAGGCGGTCAGCGGCAGGCCGGCGAGCCGCTGGATGCCGAACCATCGGATGGCGGGCGCCAGATCCTGCGCCGAGCGTCCGCCTGAGATCACCAGCACGAGACCGCGCACCCAGATGTAGGAGGCCAGTGTGATGATGAAGGCGCTCATCTTCAGCCTGACGATGAGGAAGCCGTTGATGACGCCGATGATGGCGCCGACGGCAAGCGCGATGGCGAGCGACACCGGCACCATCAGCCAGTCCGGATGCAACTGCACGCCCTGGCCGATGCCTGACGAGCAGAACATGATGCCGACCGCCATGGCGCTGAGCGCGGCGACCGATTCGACCGACAGGTCCATGTGGCCGGCAATGATCACCAGCGCCAGGCCGATCGACATGACGCCGAGCACGCTCGAAGCCTCGATGATGTTGGCGAAAATGCCGAGCTGGAAGTAGTTCGGAACGAGGACGGAAAAGACCGCCAGCACGAAGACCAGCATGAACCAGACGAGATTGTCGAGAACGAGCTCGAGACTATAGCGGGTGTGCGGACTCATGGGCCGATCCGGTTGACGTCGGGACGGGGTGCGCTGCCACTTCGGGCGGACGCGCCGCGAGGCTC
>NZ_RZSC01001232.1:0-1067 GCF_003998155.1 Mesorhizobium sp. M1E.F.Ca.ET.063.01.1.1 | reverse complement strand
CCTCAACGACATCTTCACGGTGACTGTGAACATGGCCGGCCTGCCGGGCATTTCCGTGCCCGCCGGCCTGGACGGCAAGGGCCTGCCGCTCGGCCTGCAACTCATCGGCCGGCCGTTCGACGAGGAAACGCTGTTCCAGACGGCGCATGTCATCGAACAGGCGGCGGGCAAGTTCCAGCCGGAGAAGTGGTGGTAGGCTCAGTCATCGGGGTCCATGCCGGCCCAGCGGGTGAGTGATGTTCTTCTTCCTCTCGAAGCTCTTCTGGTTTGTCGCCAGGCCGCTCAACCTGGCGATCTTCCTGCTGCTGGCAGGCTTGGTTGCCGGCATCTTCGGCCGGCGGCGATTGGCAGCCTCCGGCAGCGTTCTTGCCTTTGTCATCCTTGCGCTTTCGACATGGTCGTCGATTGGCGTCATGATGCTCAATCCCCTGGAAGAGCGCTTCCCAAGACCTCCGCTTCCGGCAAAGGTTGACGGTATCGTCGTGCTGGGAGGCGCCATGGACGGTGCGGTCAATATCGTGCGCGGCGGCTATGAATTGAATGCCAGCGGAGACCGCCTCGTCGAGGCGGCGATGCTGGCTCGGCGATTCCCGACAGCGAAAGTCGTCGTCACCGGCGGTCCGCTCGAAATGCTCGGCGAAGGCGAGGGCGATGCGGACGCCGCGCCGCGCCTGCTCACAGCGCTCGGGGTGGGCGCAGACCGCCTAGTCCTGGAGAACAAATCACGCACCACTTACGAGAATGCCGTCTTCACCAAGAGGCTGGTGATGCCGAAACCGGGCGAGACCTGGCTGCTCGTCACGTCGGCTTTTCACATGCCGCGCGCCAAGGCGCTGTTCGACAAGGCCGGCTTTCCTACCATTCCCTGGCCTGTCGACTATTGGACCACGGGCAAAGAACGCCTCTACCGCACAAGTCCCGGCGACAATCTGGAAATCACCACCAAAGCGGTCCGTGAATGGGTCGGGCTCATCGCCTACTGGCTCGCCGGCCGCATCGATCAGCCTTTTCCCGGGCCGGGCGGCTGACCGAGCACTGCCTGGCGCGCGGCCGAGTAGAACTGCCGG
>NZ_RZSC01001231.1:0-1070 GCF_003998155.1 Mesorhizobium sp. M1E.F.Ca.ET.063.01.1.1 | reverse complement strand
TGGTTGTCCATGCCCTGCCGGACGAGCCGCTTGTGCTGGCGCTTCCATCCGCGCACCAGCTTGCCGGGCAGACCGCCATCCGTGTGGCCGACCTCGACGGCGAGCCCTTTCTGCTGGCGCCCCGCGCCATCGGCCCAAGCATCTACGACCGCGTGATCGCTTTGTTCCAGGCCGAAGGCCTGAGCCCAAGGATCGTCCAAGAGGTGACGCCGATGACGACCCTGGCCGGCCTCGTCGCGGCCGGTGCCGGCCTGGGGTTCGTCACGGCGGGCATCGCGAGGGCGGCGCTGCCGGGCGTGGCTTATCGCCCGGTCATCCCGTCGCCGCCGTCCTTGCCCATGGCAGCCGCCTGGCGCGTGCCGACGCTGTCTGCCTGCGGCCAACAGTTTCTCGAAATGGTCAAGACGCTGGTTGCAGCATCCAGACATTGACGTCGCGACGATTGCATTCGTAGCGGACGCTGGCAGCGGCGCAGCCACCTCCTTCGGAGGCGGTAAGGAAAGAGGGGCCTTCAGGAAGGCACGGGCTGCGACGCTATCGCCCCCCGCCACGCATTGCTGGCGCACGACGGGAACACTATAGGTGTTCCATCGTGCGCGAAGATATTCACACGACAGGCATTCCGGTTCTCTGCGTTTCATGCGAGGCGCGGCATCGCGGCATCTGCGGCGCGCTCGGCCCCGACCAGCTCCTGGCCCTTTCCAAATCGACGATGCGGCACAAGGCCGACGCCGGCAAGGAACTGGTGAGCGATTCCAGAAGCGTCGAGCGCTTCTCCAACGTGCTCTTGGGCGTCGTGAAGCTTACCAAGACGCTTTCCGACGGCCGCCAGCAGATCGTCGGCCTGCAGTTCGCCCCGGATTTCCTCGGCAGGCCGTTCCAGGCCGAGAGCTCGCTGACCGCCGAGGCCGCGACCGAGGTCGAGCTGTGCTCGTTCCCGCGCCAGGCGCTGGAGCGATTGATGAAGGAGCAGCCGGATCTCGAGCATCGCCTGCTCGAGCAGAAGCTGCGTGAGCTCGATCAGGCGCGCGACTGGATGGTGGCGCTCGGCCGCAAGACCGCAGCCGAGA
>NZ_RZSC01001230.1:0-1071 GCF_003998155.1 Mesorhizobium sp. M1E.F.Ca.ET.063.01.1.1 | reverse complement strand
GTGTTGTTGGCCGCCTGAAAGAGCTGGTAGCCGGGCGTCAGAAGCACGATCGCCGCCGCGTAGCCGGCGACGCCGAACAGCGCCGGCAACACCGAGAGCGCGACACAGCCAGCGGCCATCAGCGCCAGCCCGGCGACGACCATCGCCGACGCGCCGAGGCGATCGACGACGCGGCCAGCGACCACACCACACAGCGCCGACACGATCGGGCCGATGGAAAGGACGGCGCCGACCGGCGCCTCGCCGAGCCCCAGCGCGCGAGACAGGAAGAAGGGCCCGACCACCAGCGTCGCCATCATCACCGTCGAGACCAGCGCGTTCATGGCAAGGCTCGGCGCCAGCACCGGATCGCGGAACAGCGCGGGCTTGACCAAAGGCGAGGCCACCTTGCCCTCGACGTAGAGGAACAGCCCGGCGCCGAGAGCGGCGATGCCAAGCAGCGCGGCGTTCATGCCGCCGAAATGACCGCGCCCGATCGTCATCGTCAGCGCGTAGGCGGCGAGCGTCAGCGCCAGCAGGATCGTGCCCAGAATGTCGAAGCGTGGTTTGTCGCTCCTCGCCTCACGGACGAGTTTCGCCGCTGGGCGGAGAAGTTTCGCCGCTTGATCGGCAGGCAGGAAGCGGTGTGCGGCAACTACGGCCACAATACCGAGCACGGCATTGACGAGGAAGATCGCACGCCAGCCGAAAGAGGCGATCAGCACGCCGCCGAGCGTCGGTCCAAGGGCTGTGCCGATCGCCGACATGGTGCCGAGCAGACCCATGGCGCTGCCGATGCGCTCCCTCGGCACTGTCTCGCCGACGAAGGCAATGGTCAGTGCCATCATCACCGCAGCACCCAGGCCTTGCGCGGCTCGGGCGGCGACCAGCAGCGGCAGCGTCGGCGCGAGCGCCGCCGCCAACGACGCGGCGCTGAACAGGCCAAGGCCGGCGACCAGCAGCAAGCGGCGACCGACGAGATCGCCCAGCCGTCCGACGCTGACGATGAGCGCGGTGATGGCCAAGAGATAGGCGAGCACCACCCACTGCACCGCCGGGAAGGAGGCAGCGAAGACTATGCTCAGCGTCGGC
>NZ_RZSC01000122.1:0-11646 GCF_003998155.1 Mesorhizobium sp. M1E.F.Ca.ET.063.01.1.1 | reverse complement strand
TGCTATATCGGCATGAACAAGCAAGAGCCGGCGTTGATGGCCAAGATCAACGGCATCATCGCCGCCGCCAAGTCCGACGGGACCCTCAATGCAATCTCCGAGAAATGGCTGAAGGTCGACCTGCCGGCGGATCTGTGATCCCCGGCTAATCATGAGCTCTCACTTCGATTTCGGCTGGCTGATCGATTATTTGCCGGTACTGCTCAAGGGTATCCGCATCACCGTGCAGCTCATCTTGATCGGCGCGACATTCGGCGTGGCGCTGGGCATTGCCTGCGCCTGGGTCCGCGCCCTCGGGCCGAGGTGGCTGAAACCCGTTGTCACGATCTATGTCGAACTGATCCGCAACACGCCCTTCCTCATCCAGCTGTTCTTCATCTTCTTCGGCTTGCCGTCGCTCGGCATCAAGATGTCGGAACTGACCGCTGCCAACCTCGCCATGATCGTGAACCTCGGCGCCTATAGCTGCGAGATCATCCGCGCCGGCATCCAGGCTACGCCGCGCGGCCAGTTCGAAGCCGGCGCCAGCCTCGCAATGAGCCCCTTCCAGACCTTCTGGCATGTGGTTCTGGTCCCGGCGCTGCAGCGCATCTGGCCGGCGTTGTCGTCGCAGGTCGTCATCGTCATGCTGGGTTCGGCCGTGGTTTCGCAGATCGCCGCCGAGGACCTGACCTTCGCCGCCAACTTCATCCAGTCGCGCACCTTCAGAGCCTTCGAAACCTACATCGTCTCGACCCTGATCTACCTGGCCCTTGCGATCCTCCTGCGCCAGCTACTGGCCGGCCTGGGCTGGATGCTGTTCCCGAGGAAGGCGTCACGATGAGACATGCGCCATGACCCAGTTCACCTTCTGGGACATCCTGCGCAACCTGCTGCTGGCCGCGCGCTGGACCGTTCTGCTGTCGCTGGTCTCCTTCATCGGTGGCGGCATCGTCGGCACGGCCCTGCTTTTTCTGCGCATCGGCGGCCGGCGTGAGACGCGGCTTCTGTCACGCGGCTATATCCAACTGTTCCAAGGCACGCCGCTCTTGATGCAGCTTTTTCTCGCCTTCTTCGGCCTTGGCCTGTTCGGTATCGACGTTCCCGCCTGGCTTGCCGCGACTGTCGCGCTCGTCCTGTGGACCGCCGCCTTCCTCGCCGAAATCTGGCGCGGTTGCGTCGAGAGCATCGGCAAAGGGCAATGGGAGGCATCAGCAAGCCTTGGCATGGGTTATCTCCAGCAGATGCGCTACGTCATCCTGCCGCAGGCGCTGAAAGTGGCGGTGCCGCCGACGGTCGGCTTTTCGGTACAGGTTGTGAAGGGCACTGCGCTCACCTCCATCATCGGTTTCGTCGAATTGTCGAAGGCCGGTTCGATCGTCACCAACGCCACGTTCCAGCCGTTCACGGTCTACGGCCTGGTCGCGCTCATATATTTTGCCTTGTGCTGGCCGCTGTCGAAATTGAGCCAGCTGCTGGAAAGGAAGCTCCATGTCGCTCATCGCAATCACTGAGGTGAAGAAGCGCTTCGGCGACAACGAGGTGCTGAAGGGTATTTCCATCGATATCGCTCCAGGCGAGGTCGTCGCCATCATCGGCAAGAGCGGCTCCGGCAAGTCGACGCTGCTGCGTTGCATCAACGGGCTCGAGACTATCGATGAAGGCTCGATCGTCGTCGCCGGCGTCCAGTTGCTGCCCGATGAGACACATCTCAAGGCCCTGCGCCTAAAGGTCGGCATGATCTTCCAGCAATTCAACCTGTTCCCGCATCTCACGGCTGGCGGCAATGTCATGCTGTCGCAGATGGTGGTGAAGAAGACGCCGAAAAAGAATGCCGAGGCGGTCGCGCGAAAGATGCTCGATCGCGTCGGCCTCGCCCACAAGTTCGACGCATTGCCGGACGAGCTTTCAGGCGGCCAGCAGCAGCGTGTGGCGATCGCCCGGGCGCTCGCCATGCAGCCGATCGCGCTGCTATGCGACGAGATCACTTCGGCGCTCGACCCCGAGCTCGTCGCCGAGGTGCTGGCCGTCGTCAAGGAACTGGCCGCGCAAGGCATGACGCTGGTGATGGTTACGCATGAGATGCGCTTCGCACGCGATGTCTGCTCGCGCGTCGTCTTCATGCATCAGGGTCGCGTCCACGAGATCGGTGCCCCCGGTGAGGTCTTCGCCAATCCCAGAACGCCGGAACTCAGGCAGTTCCTTGGAGCGAACTAGACGTCATGCAGATTGTCACGACGATCAGGCGGGCGATGCGACCGCGGCGCGCTCATTGACATCGGCACAACACTGGCTATTTGTAGCGCCGGAAAGTGGATGGAGCGTTCCGTCCGCTTCGCGGATGGCGCCCCTACCCGTGTGATCCGCTAAACGTCCATCGGCACGTGAGCCGATCCGGTCGCAGCCTACCCGGTAAAAACAAGGAAGCCTGGTGAAGACAATCGTTATCTGTTCCGGCGGATTGGATTCCGTCACGCTCGCCTACAAGGTCGCAGCCGAAAGAGCCCTCACCCGCCTCGTGTCGTTTGTCTACGGCCAGCGCCATAAAAAGGAGCTGGACTTTGCGCGGATGTGCGCCTTGCGCCTCGGCGTGCCGCACGACGTGGTCGATATCACCGCGGTCGGACGCCTCCTGACGGGATCGGCGCTGACCAGCGGCGGCCCGGTCCCCGAGGGGCACTATGCGGAAGACAGCATGCGCGTCACTGTCGTACCCAATCGCAACGCGATCATGTTGGCGGTAGCCTTTGGTATAGCCGCGGCGGAACAGGCCGATGCCGTGGCGGCAGCGGTCCACGGCGGGGATCATTTCATCTATCCGGACTGCCGCCCGGCTTTCGTCGAAGCCTTCGAGGCCATGCAGCACCACGCGCTGCAGGGACTGGCGAGGATCGCCCTTTACGCACCGTTCCTGCAACTGAGCAAAGCCGACATTGTCAGTGAAGGCGCGCGCCTAGGCGTGCCCTTCGAGGAAACCTGGTCGTGTTACCAGGGCGGGGCTCATCATTGCGGTCGTTGCGGCACCTGCGTCGAGCGGCGCGAGGCCTTTCACCTCGCTGCTCAAAACGATCCAACATCTTACGAAGACCCGGATTACTGGATCGAAGCTTGCCAGGAATACCAGACAACGCAACGGCAATAGGGCGCGCAGTCATGTACACCATCGCCAAGCGGTTTGCCTTTTCGGCGTCACATGTGATCGGTGGCCTGCCGGCGGAGCACCCTTGCTCCCGGCTGCACGGCCACAACTACGAAGTCGAGATCGTCTTGCAATCGGCCGAGCTCGATCCGGTCGGCTTTGTCCGCGACTACCGCGAACTCTCGGAACTCAAGGCGCTCATCGACAACACCCTGGATCATCGCCACCTCAATGAGGTCCTCGGACATGATCGGACGACCAGCGAGGTCATTGCCAAGTGGATCTACGACTGGTGCAGTGAGCGATGGCCGGAGGTCGCGGCCGTCCGCATCAGCGAGACCCCGAAAACATGGGCGGAATACCGTCCATGAAGGGGAGCATCCGCATCAGCGAAATCTTCGGTCCGACGGTCCAGGGAGAAGGTCCGCTGATCGGGCGTCCGACTGTGTTCGTACGCACGGGCGGTTGCGATTACCGCTGCCGCTGGTGCGATACGCTGTATGCGGTGCTGCCCGAGTTCCGCGAAGACTGGACGCTGATGACGCCAAACGGCATCCTGACGGAGGTGGAGCGGCTTTCGAACTCCGCGCGGGTGCTTGTGTCGCTGTCGGGCGGCAATCCCGCACTTCAGCCTTTGGCTCCGCTGATCGAACAGGGCCACCAGAAAGGCCACACCTTCGCTCTCGAGACCCAAGGCAGTGTCTCTCAGCCTTGGTTCGCTGCGCTCGACTGGCTCATTCTCAGCCCGAAGCCGCCATCTTCGGGGATGGTAACCGACTGGCCGGCCCTCGACGATTGCGCCGCGGCGGCAAGGAGCGGAACGCAATGCGTCGTTAAGGTGGCTGTGTTTGACGACAATGACTATGCGTTTGCCCAGTTCGTGGCGAAACGCTATCCAACCCTGCCGGTTTATCTGCAGGTCGGGAATCCTGCTCCGCTGATCACCCATACGGGTCCAGGCAGCGAAGAGGCCGACTTCGACGATTTGATGCGGCGCTTCCGCTGGCTTGTCGACAAGGTCGCAGCGGACGGGTGGTTCACGGCAACGGTCCTGCCGCAGTTGCATGTGCTGGCCTGGGGCAACAGACGCGGCGTCTAGACTAGTGGATGCACCTTAAAAGTCATCCATGGCGGCCTTGGCTGCTAAGACCCCATAAACGGTGATTGCGACCACAATCGTCGCGAGCGCGAACCTGGCGGCTCGTCCCGCTGATGGTGCGTACGCAAGGATCGCGAACATGGTCGCGATACTGGCGAAAAAGATGATCGCATATGTCTGCGTCAGATGGGCAAGTCACGCGGCCGCCGCCGCCAGGTATTGATCAACGGTGAGTTTCGCCATGTGCTCCTCCGGCATGTGACCCGCTTGGGTACCGAGTTGCAAATGAACTCCACGAAATTGGCGAGGGTCTATGATCGTGATCATGAGGTGCCCGCCGTCCAATACTACGTTCATTTACCGGAATCGGAGTTCCATATGTCCCGGTAGAGCTTCCAGCTGCCGTCCTGCCCTTTCTTCCAGACCACCACATACTTCCCGGCGGCATCCACCAGCTTTGAATCCTTGCCCGGTGCCTTGAGGGAGAAAGTCCCGGACTCGAATGCAAAATCTCCACCTTCCTGGACCTCAAGCGTGGTGAGCGTGAGCTCCGATATGCCCATATCGATCGCGCCCTGCCATAGCTTTTGGATATTTTGGCGGCCGTCGACTCGCGCCATATCTGGCGGGAATGCGGCGGCATCATCCGCGTACTTCGACGCGACCCCAGCCGCATCCTTACTGTTGTATGCCTTCACGAATTCGGCATTAGCGGCTTCAATGGCTTCTTTCGCAGACTGGGCCTGGGCCGATCCGAGGCAAAGCGACGTGACAGCAACGACCAGCAGACAATGCTTGAAAGTCATTTCATCCTCCCGTGTTCCGGTCTCTTGTTATTCCCCGTTTGAGGTTATCATACTGACTTCTGGTGATCGCCCGGCCGCAAGACGATGACGTTCCATCTGGTCGCGGCATCGCTGTGCTGGCAGGCATTCCGGCGCATTCCCCGGTGACCGCATCGCCGTGACGGGCTGCAGCCGTGGCCATCACGCTTGCCAGCCTTGGCATCGTCGTGCACCGAGGTGCCCCAAACGGTAATCGCAGTCGTCATCACGTCAGAGCACCGGACATGCCAAATGGCCCGTTGGGCTTTGCGCTGGACGATGCGACCTTAGGTTCTAGTTTAGCATTCACTAATATCCAAAGCAAACGCGAGGGGCACCGGCGCGATCCCATCCTTCACGACAATTGCTGCGGCAACAAACGATTGGCAACGACGTCAGAGCGACTAAGAAGCTCTTGCACGCTCAGGCTGAACGCCGCCGATAATGGAAGAGCGCTTCTTCGATAGTGGGTTTCGCGGTGTAGCGGTCCTCCGCTGCCATCCAATACAATCAACAACTTATCTGAAATCATCGGGCGCTACCGCCGTTCCCCCGACGCTCTAGGCATCATGCCATCAGGAGGTACAGACGGGTGGTTCGCTCAGATGGCGCCTCAGCAGCCATAGCTACGCGAATTGTCGAACGACCAAAGTGGGGCCGGAAGCAGACGGTCCGGTTCTGGGACGAACTAGCCAGAAAGGTGCCATTCCGCTGGCGCCCCATCTTGGCGGCAACGAGGACGGGCGGCGGGGCAGCCACAGGGTGGACATTTCAGCCCACATGGAAAATGATCATGTTGCCATGCACAACACTGCAGTGCTCTGATCTCGACGACAAGCCTTAGCGTAGAAGCGGATCAACCGACCTCCGGGTCCAGCGAGCGGGGACGCAAATGGACACCCCAGGGAATGGGCAATTGCATCGCGACGCGGGCGGGCGACCCCGTCGATCGGCCGGCTGGCTTGCCCGCGCGGCCGTGTCGGCGGCATTCCTGCTCGGCATGGCGTTCAGCAGCACTGTGTTTGCGCAGGACCAGCAGCTACCCGTGGTTACGGTGGCCAAGCCGGTGGTGCGTGAAATCGTCGAAGACGACGAGTTCGTCGGGCGCTTCGACGCCGTCGACCAGGTCGCCATCCGTTCGCGCGTCAGCGGTTATCTTGACAAGGTCAGCTTCCAGGACGGCGCACTGGTCAACAAGGGCGACCTGCTCTTCACCATCGACCAGCGTCCGTACCAGGCGGCTTATGATGCCGCCAAATCGCAAGTGGACGTCGCCAAGAGTCTGCTCGAATTCTCCAAGATGCAGCTGGATCGCGCCGACGAACTCGCCAGGACCGGCAATATCTCAACAGCGACGGTCGACGACCGCCGCCGGGAATACCTTTCGGCGCAGGCGCAGATGCAGGGCGCGACGGCTGCGCTGACGACGGCCAGCCTGAACATGGAATTCACCGAGATCAAGGCGCCCTTGTCCGGCCGCATCGACCGCCGGCTGGTGTCGGTCGGCAACCTCGTGCAGCCGGATTCCACCTTGCTGACGACCATTGTCACGCGCGATCCGATCGACTTCTATTTCGACGTCGATGAGCGCCTGTATTTCAGCTACGCCCGCGACGCGAAGGCGCGTGGCGGCAGCATGCAGGAAGGCGCCGGCGGGCTCGATGTGGAGGTTCGTGTCGCCGACCGCGCGGAGGCGGTGTTCAAAGGCAGGCTCGATTTTGCCGAGAACCGGATCGACAACGCGACCGGCACCATGCGGGTGCGTGCGAAGTTTCCCAACGCCGACGGCATTCTCCAGCCAGGCATGTTCGGGCGCATCAACGTGCCGGGGTCGCTGCCGCATAGCGGCGTGCTGGTGCCCGACGAAGCGATCGGCGCCGATCAGGATCGCCGCATCGTGTTCTTGGTGGATGAGGCCGGGATGGTGTCGGCGAAGCCCGTGCGCACCGGCCCGCTTCTCGACGGCTACCGGGTGATCCGCTCGGGCCTGACCGGCAGCGAGACGATCATCGTCAACGGGCTGATGCACGCCAGGCCCGGCACCAAAGTGAAGGTCGAGATGGTGACGTTGCCGCCCAAGACCGAGACCGCCGGGTTGCAGCAATGAGGTTCGCACATTTCTTCGTCGACCGCCCAATCTTCGCATCGGTCGTTTCGATCGTCCTGCTGATCCTCGGCGGGATTGCCTATACCCAACTGCCGGTTGCGCAATATCCCGAGATCGCGCCACCGACCATCGTCGTTCGCGCGCAGTATCCGGGCGCCGATGCCGAGACAGTCGCGGCGACCGTGGCAACGCCGATCGAGCAGGAGATCAACGGAGTCGAGGGCATGCTCTACATGTCGTCCTATTCTTCGGGCGACGGGGCGATGGCGCTGACCATCACCTTCAAGCTGGGCACCGATCTCGACAAGGCGCAAGTGCTGGTGCAGAACCGCGTGTCGGTCGCCGAGCCGCGCCTGCCCGAAGAAGCCCGCCGCCTCGGCATCACCACCACCAAGAGCTCGCCCGACCTGATGATGGTCGTGCACATGCTGTCGCCCGACAATACCTACGACCAGCTCTACGTCTCGAACTACGCCCGCTCGCGGGTGCGCGACATACTGCTCAGGCTCGACGGCATCGGCGACCTCATCATCTTCGGCGAACGCGAATATTCGCTGCGCATCTGGCTCGATCCGGAAAAACTGTCCGCCCTGGGGATGACCTCGGGCGATGTGGTGCAGGCGCTGCGCGACCAGAACGTCCAGGTGTCGGGCGGCTCGATCGGCGCGCCGCCGACCGGCACTGGCACGGCGTTTCAGTACACGGTCACCACGCAAGGCCGCTTCAACGACGCACGCGACTTCCGATACGTGATCGTCAAATCGACCGACGACGGCCGCCTGATCTCGCTGCAGGACGTGGCGCGCATCGAGCTCGGCGCCAAGGACTACGTCACCAACTCCTATCTCAACGGCAAACCGGCGGTGGCGCTCGCCATCTTCCAGCGGCCGGGCACCAATGCGCTCGCCGCAGCCGCGGAGATCCAGGACAAGATGAAGGAGCTCTCCCGCGACTTCCCGAAGGGGCTGAGCTACGACATCGTCTACAATCCGACCGAGTTCGTCGCCGAGTCGATCCATGAGGTCTACAAGACGATCCTCGAGGCGATGCTGCTGGTCATCATCGTCATCATCGTCTTCCTGCAATCGTGGCGCATGGCGATCGTGCCGATCGTGGCGATCCCCGTGTCGCTGATCGGAACGCTGGCTGTGCTTTACGCCGCCGGCTTCTCGCTCAACATGCTGACGCTGTTCGGCCTCGTTCTGGCGATCGGCATCGTCGTCGACGATGCGATCGTCGTGGTCGAGAACGTCGAGCGCAATATCGCCAATGGGCTGGCGCCCAATCCGGCGTCGCACCTGACCATGGACGAAGTCGGAACGGCCGTCATCGCGATCTCGCTGGTCCTGATAGCCGTGTTCGTACCGACAGCCTTCATCCCCGGCATTTCTGGGCAGTTCTACCTGCAGTTTGCGATCACCATCGCGGTGTCGACGGCGATCTCGGCATTCAATTCGCTGACGCTTTCGCCGGCGCTGGCCGCACTGCTGTTCAAGCCGCACCACGCCGCGGCGGCGCCGCCGCGCTTTTTCCTGGCGCGGTTCGGACGGGCGCTCGCCGACGGCTTCAATCGCGGCTTCGACAGGGTCGCCCATTGGTATTCGAGCATCATTCGCGTGCTGGTCGGCTCGTGGATGACGATCGCCGCCATGCTGGCCGTTTTCGCGGCCCTCATCTACGCCACCGTCTACATGGTGCAGACGGTGCCGCGCGGTTTCATTCCGTCGCTCGACCAGGGCTATGCGATCGTCGTCGTCCAGCTGCCGGACGGCGCCTCGCTGTCGAGGACCGATGCGGTCATCCAGCAGGCGTCGCAGATCATCCAGAAAACGCCAGGCGTCGACTACGCAGTCGCCTTCGCCGGCTTCTCCGGCGCGACCTTCACCAACGCCAGCAACCAGGGCGTGATCTTCGCCAGATTCAAGCCGTTCGACGAGCGGCTGAAGGCCGGCCAGTCGGCGACCAAGGTCATCGGCAATCTGTTCGGCAGCCTGCAAAGCATCAAGGAAGCCTTCATTATCGCACTGCCGCCGCCGCCGATCCGCGGCGTCGGCAATGCCGGTGGTTTCAAGCTGCAGATCCAGGAGCGCAACAGCGCTGACATGCGGCAGATCCTGGCGCTTGCCTACGAAATCGCCGGCAAGGCCAACAAGACACCGGGGCTGACGGGCGTGTTCACCACGTTCTCCGCGTCGAGCCCGCAATTCTTCCTGGCGATCGATCGCGACAAGGCGCGCATCCTGAACGTGCCGATCCCCAACATCTTTGAGACGCTGTCGATCAATTTGGGCACCGCCTACGTCAACGACTTCAACGCTTTCGGGCGCGTCTACCAGGTGCGGGCGCAGGCCGACCAGGCGTTCCGCCTCGATCGCGCCGACATCTTGAAACTGAAGGTGCGCTCGGCGACCGGCGCGCTGGTTCCGCTCGGCACGTTGATCGAGATCCGCGACGTCACCGGCCCGGCGCTGGTCCAGCGCTACAACATGTACGTCTCGGTGCCGCTGCAGGGCAACGCCGCGCCCGGCGTTTCCACGGGCCACGCGCTGGCATTGATGGAAGGGATCACGGCAAAGACGCTGCCGGCGGGTACCTCCTATGAATGGACCGAGCTCGCCTATCAGGAGCGCAACACCGGCAATGCCGCTGTCTATATCTTCGGGCTGTCGGTGCTGTTCGTGTTCCTGGCGCTGGCGGCGCAATATGAAAGCTGGGTGCTGCCGTTCGCCATTGTGCTGGTGGTGCCGCTCGGCGTGCTCGCGGCGTTGCTGGGCGTGACTTTCCGAGGGCTGGACAACAACATCCTCGTGCAGATCGGCCTCATCGTGCTGATCGGGCTTGCCGCCAAGAACGCGATCCTGATCGTCGAATTCGCGCGGCAGGCGCAGGAACGCGGCCTGTCGGCCGCCGAGGCTGCCGTCGAAGCCTGCCGGCTCAGGCTGCGGCCGATCCTGATGACCGCCTTCTCGTTCATCCTCGGCGTCGTGCCGCTGATGATCGCAACGGGGCCGGGCGCAGAAATGCGCCAGTCGCTCGGCACCGCGGTGTTCTCCGGCATGCTCGGCGTCACCTTCGTCGGCCTGTTCCTGACGCCGGTGTTCTACGTCACGCTCAGGTCGCTGTTTTCACGGCGCAAACCCCGTGCCGAGGCCGGGCCTTCGGGGCCGGCAGAGGCGCCATCGGAGACGGCTGCCGAGTAGCGCAACCGCGACCTCCGGAGTCCTCGCTTGCGATGTCTGCTTTCAGGACGCGGCAGCTGATCTCTGCGGCCGAAATGGGGCCGGTAGCAGACGGTTCGGTTCGGTCACGAATCAGCCAGAAGGTGCCATTCAGCTGGCGATCCCCATTTTGGCGCAACGTCGTTGCTGGCCGTTGCGAGAAGGTGGATGGCGCGGGCATCATCTAGCCACCCTCGCCGATTGGAAGAACAGTAATCGAGGTCTCGCAGTTTACCCCCCATTGCTCAGTTGCAATTTTTCGGTAAGCACGCGCTCGTTGGGATCGATCGGGCCCAAGTTGTTCACCACCCGGAATCGACCGCCCTGTGCCTGTGCAATGTACATATTCATTCGAACATGATGCTGGCCGGGAACCATCTCCGCCGGGCCGCCCGGTCCCTCGCTGACCCGAGCGTGATCGAGCGCCCGGATAACCGCGTCGCGCTCGACCGTGCCGGCCTCGTTCACCGCCGCTTCCCACATCCTGATCGCCCGGAAGTGGCCGGTGCAGCCGCTGCCCGCAGTCAGCATCGCGCTACCGGGGAACCGGTCGCTGTAGCGCCGCAGGAGCGCGCGGCCAAACGGATCGTCGAGTTCCTGATAGTAGTCGAGGCAGCTGTAGAGGCCCTCGATCTGCTCGGGCGGCACCAGATTGAAGAAATTCTCGTCGAAGTACGTGCAGATGATCTTGCCTCCGCTTTTGCCAAAGCCGGCCCTGTGCAGTTCTTCAAGGAACGGCGTCAGACCCGGCGGGACAATCGTATTGAAGACCACGTCGGCCCCGCTCGCCATGATCTGCCGCACCGTCCGTTGGAAATCGACGGTGTCGAGCGGAAAATACTCTTCGCCAACGATCTCGCCGCCATTGGCGCGCACCACCCGGCTCGCCGCCTTGTTCAAGAGGTGGGGCCAAATATAGTCGGCCGACGGCAAATAGAACCTCTTCGCCCCGGTGCTCTTCATCAGCCATGGGATCAGCGGTTCCACCTGCTGCGCGGGCACCGGACCCGTGCAGAAGATCAAGGGATCGTTTTCCTGTCCCTCGTACTGCTCGGTGTAGATGTAGAGCGTCCGGCCCCGCGTGACCGCCTCGCTCTTGATGGCCAGGCGGGTCGAGCTGTAGATGCCGCCGACGACCAGGTCGACCTTGTCGACGTCGATCAGTTTGGCAGTCCTTACCTTGGCGACGCTGTCGGTGGTCTCGCCGTCCTCGACTATGAGCTCCACGGGCCGGCCGAGGAGGCCGCCTTTGGCGTTGATGTCGTCAACGAGCATGGTGG
>NZ_RZSC01001229.1:0-1077 GCF_003998155.1 Mesorhizobium sp. M1E.F.Ca.ET.063.01.1.1 | reverse complement strand
GTCACTGGCCGCACTTTGGCCGAAAACATGGAGCATGTTGCCTGGAATGACAGCCAGGATGTTGTGCGTCCCGCCAATCGGCCAATCACCAAGACAGGCGGCGTTGTGGGCTTGAAGGGCAACCTTGCCCCCGAAGGCGCGATCGTGAAGGTCGCCGGCATGTCGGAGCTGAAATTCTCAGGCCCGGCGCGCTGCTTCGATTCGGAAGAGGAGTGCTTCGAAGCGGTCACGCAGCGCAACTATCACGAAGGCGAGGTTCTCGTCATCCGCTACGAGGGGCCGCGCGGCGGACCGGGCATGCGCGAGATGCTGTCGACGACGGCGGCGCTCTACGGCCAGGGCATGGGCGGCAAGGTAGCGCTGATCACGGACGGACGCTTCTCCGGCGCCACGCGCGGCTTCTGTATCGGCCATGTCGGGCCGGAGGCGGCGGTCGGCGGGCCGATCGGGCTCGTCAAGGATGGCGACGTGATTTCGATCGACGCCGTGAAAGGCACGATCGAGGTGGCGCTGTCGGATGCCGAACTGGCGGCACGGGCAAAGAAATGGAAGGCGCGCAAGACCGACTATCAGTCCGGCGCGATCTGGAAATATGCGCAGACCGTAGGGTCGGCCCGCGACGGCGCGGTCACCCATCCGGGCGGTGCGAAAGAAACACACTGCTATGCGGACATTTGAGGTGTTGAGGTCATTTGTCTTGCCGGCACTGGTCGCTGTCGCGACCTTGGGCGCCGTCGGACAGGCCATGGCCTTCGACGACAAGGTGTTCGACGACAAGACCGGCGTGAAGCCGCAGTCGAGCCCGTGGGCCGTGTTCCAGTTCGGCTTTTCCGCCTACAAGAACGGCCACAAGGACCAGGCGGTCGAGGCCTATAAATACGCCGCCGAGAACGGCCAGATCGGCGCCACCTGGAAGCTTGCGCGCATGTATGCCGAAGGCGACGGCGTGGCGCGCGACGACTACGCGGCCTTCAAGTTCTTCTCGGAGATCGTCGACCAGGATGTCGAGCCGGGCTCGCCCGAGGAAAGCTATGTCTCGGACGCGCTTGTGGCGCTCGGCGACTATCTGCGCAAAGG
>NZ_RZSC01001228.1:0-1081 GCF_003998155.1 Mesorhizobium sp. M1E.F.Ca.ET.063.01.1.1 | reverse complement strand
GTCGACGGCGACGTAGATCGACTTGCCGCCACCGCCGCCCGGCTCGCCGACCATCTTGCCGTAGTCGTCGTCGCGCGCCGTGCCCAGCATGATCATCGAGGAGGCGAAGGTCAGCTCTGCATGATGGACGATATCGCCATCGCCATAGCGGGCACGCACTTCGAAGCCGAACGCATCGCGGAGCCAGTCGATCATCTGGGCCGCGTTCCTGTAGCGTAAGGCGGGATAGATGCGAGGTGCTTCCGTTGCCGTGGGCATGACAAACTCCCTGATGACTTGATGGAAGCCAATCTCAGGCTAAAGCGTTCCGGCGTCTTGAAGAAATGTTACCTGGTCGGGGCGAGAGCCTATGCCAGCGCGGCGAGCGCGGTCGGCGTTTCGCCGGCAAGTTGGCGGAACTCGCGAACCAGATGCGCCTGGTCGGCATAGCCGCAATCGGCGGCGATGCCGGCCCAGTCATCGTCCTGCCGCTTCGACAGGGAAAGCGCGCGGTTGAAGCGCACGATGCGTGACAATGTCTTCGGGCCGATGCCGATCGCGTCGGTGAATTTGGCCGCGAGATGCTTGCGGCTCCAGCCGATCTCGCCGGCGATCGCGGAAACGCGGGTGCGGCCGCCCGATGCAATGACCGTCCTATAGGCCCAGGCGATTTCCGGCGACAACGCATTTGCCTCCGCAAGGCGGCCGGCGATGAAGCCTTCGGCTATGTCGAAGCGCGTGTCCCAATCCGACGCTTCGCCGAGCCGTTCGCGCAATGCGATGCCGTCAAAGCCCAGCGCATCGTCCAACCCGACCATGCGGTCCCGCAACTCGCTCATCGGCAGGCCGAAGAATTGCCTGGCGCCCAGCGGCGTGAAATTGACCTGGACGCAGCAGGCGCCGCCGAAGGATTCGATCATGACCGGCCCGGCATAGAGGCCGGCGGCGAAGCTGGCGTAGCGGTCATTGTCGCCTGGGCTGCGGCCGAGCCCGATCGCAAAGGCCTCGGCGAAGCTGATCACCAGCGGCACGGTGAGCGAGGCATATTCCACGATGCGGAAATGGCCGGGCGATATCTCACGGTAGCCGCAGATATCGGTGA
>NZ_RZSC01001227.1:0-1082 GCF_003998155.1 Mesorhizobium sp. M1E.F.Ca.ET.063.01.1.1 | reverse complement strand
CCCGGGCCCCGCCGCCAGCCTTGGCGGCGCCCGCCACATGACTGGGCTCGACGACGCCATGGTGTCGGACATCGGCGGCACCACGACGGATGTCGCGGTGCTCGACGGCGGCCGGCCTCGCCTCGATCCCGAAGGCGCCACCGTCGGCGGCTTCCGCACAATGGTGGAGGCGGTGGCCATGCGCACCTTCGGCCTTGGCGGCGACTCGGAAGTGGCGCTGGAAGACGGCGCGCTCACCCCGAAAATCCTGCTCGGGCCGCGTCGCCTGGTGCCGCTGGCGCTGGCGGGAATGGTGCATGGCGAGGCGGTCACCGCCGAGCTGGAACGGCAGTTGCGCGCGCCGAATCCCGGCCGCATGGACGGGCGCTTTGCCGTGCGCACCGGTGTGCCGGATCGGCTCTCCGCCGGCCTCACCGCGCCGGAAGCAAAACTCTACGAGGCGATCGGCGCCACCCCGCTCGCGCTCGACAGACTGCTTACCTCCAACGCCCAGAACGCCACGCTCAACCGGCTGGTGGCGCGGGGCCTCGTACATATTTGCGGCTTCACGCCGTCCGACGCCGCCCATGTGCTGGGCAGGCAGGCCAATTGGGATCCCGCCGCCGCCCGCCTCGGCGCCGAGCTCTTCGCCCGCCGCCGCGACGGCCGCGGGCAGGCGATTGCGGCGACGCCGGAAGCGCTCGCCGAGCGCGTGCTCACCACGCTGACGCGCTGGTCGGCCGAATACATCCTCGAAACCGCCTTCGCCGAGGACGGTTTGGACGGTGCCGCGACGGTCGCCCATGCGCTGGTGCAGCGCGCCGTCGACGCGCATCCCGGCATCGCCCGCTTCACTGTCGCGCTCGACCGCCCGGTCATCGGCCTCGGCGCCTCGGCGCCGCTGCATTATGCCGGGCTGCCGCCGCTGATCGGCAATGGCTGCATCGTGCCGGAGGACACCGACGTCGCGAATGCGCTTGGCGCCGTGGTCGGCCAGGTCCGCGTCTTGGCCGAAGCCCGCGTCAGCCAGCCCAGGGAAGGTCTCTTCCGCCTCGCGTCGGGGCAAACGGTGCGCGATTTCACCGACGAGGCGAAGGCGATCG
>NZ_RZSC01001226.1:0-1085 GCF_003998155.1 Mesorhizobium sp. M1E.F.Ca.ET.063.01.1.1 | reverse complement strand
GTCGACGGTATGCGCTTGCGTGTTGAAGGTGACGAAGGCGCTCACAGCGCGAGGAGGGCGCGAGAAAGCACCCTCCGAACAGCGACTCAAATGCAGGCAAGCGGCTTCGTTTTGCCTGGTCAGAAGCGATAGGTGACGCCCGTGCCGATCAGCCAGGGATTGAGCTTGGCTTTACCTGTAAAGTTCGTGCCGCCGACCGTGACGTCGAATTTCGGCTCCAAAAAGAGCTTCTTGACGTCGAAATTGAGGCCCCAATGCTGATCCAGCATGTAATCGAAGCCGACCTGCAGGGCGCCGCCGAATGTGTCCTTGACATGGAGAGCGTCGGCGCTGCCGGCATCCTGGTTATAGAAGATCGTGTAGTTCACGCCGGCACCGACATAGGGCTTGAAGGCGCCGAAATCGGTGAAGTGGTATTGCAGCGTGAGCGTAGGCGGCAGCACCCAGACCTTGCCGATCTTGCCCAACCCGCTGATCGTTCCCTCGCCGTAGATATTGGCGTAGGTGGTGCCGAGAACGAGTTCAGCGGCGAGATTGTCCGTGAAGTAGCAGGAGATGTCCAATTCCGGCGTCACCGTATCCGAATAGGAAAGGTCAGAGCCGGGGATTCCGTTGACGTTGCCCTTGTCGTCCGTGATCACGCCCAGGGCGCGCGCGCGAATCTGCCAAGGGCCGGATGCGGCTACAGGAGCCTGCGTCACGTCCACGGATTGCACGTCCGCCGCCGCAGCCTGCTGCAGTCCTGCCAAGACAAGGGCGATGGCAACTGTGATCCCCCGCCGCGACCCCATCCAGTCTCTCACCATAATATCTCTCCTTGAAATTTCGAATTTGGTGCGCTGCAGCAATGACAGCCGTGGAGAGATGCTCGGTTGACTCAGATCAATGGTCCGATGAGGTAGTTGAAGCGGCATTGGTTTCCGATGTCGCGTGTAACAAAAATGCTACACGACGATCGCGACAACCGGCCGAGCTCAGGTCTGGAAGATCGGATAGCTACAGGAGGCAGAGAGTCGGAAGTCGTGCCGGCCTGCGAATGGCAGTGCCCTGCGCTTCCGGCATTCGCCGGCCGAAGCACTCATGAG
>NZ_RZSC01001225.1:0-1085 GCF_003998155.1 Mesorhizobium sp. M1E.F.Ca.ET.063.01.1.1 | reverse complement strand
GGTGCGGAAGGCGCATTCCTTGTCGCGGAACGGGATCCAGGCGCGCTGCGCGTCGCGAAGGCGTTGCTGGTCGGCGGGAGCGAGGCGTCCCGACAGCCCCTTGTAGACGGCGTTGAGCGCGGTGTCGGCCGAGGCAGCGTCCTTGGCGGTGCAGGTGGCAAGCTCGGCCTGCGTCTTCGCCGCCGCGCAATCCGCTGCAGCCGCATGGGCCGCGGGCATGATGAGAAGCAGGGCAACGCCGGCGGCATGGAGCAATCGCTTCATAGGAGCACCTCACGATGAGAGTTCTACAAAGCCCGCCGCTGGAACCAGCATAGGTTGAGAACATGGCAGCGATCAACGTCAAACCGGTGACGTGGCAAGCAAAGTGTGACCGGCGATTGGCGAAAGCAGAGGAGCGCGCAATCTCCCTCCTTGTGGGGGAGATGGCCGCCAGGCCAGAGGGGTCGCCGCGCGTGAAGCGTCGACGCCCAGCGACGAGAGACGGCGCCGGCGATCTATGTGAGACGACCCCCTCTGTCGCCTTCGGCGACATCTCCCCCCTGAGGGGGGAGATCGCCGGGTCGGCGCCTCGCTTACTGGAGCTGCAAAGTAGGCGATCCATCCGTATCGCCGGCGAACAGAACCACCTGCGTCGCCAGCGCGGCTGTCGTGGCGACCTGGAAGAAGATGAAGGCGAGGGCGAAATAACGGATCACGGGGCTCAAAACGCTCCGGCCGGCAACTGGTTCCAGTCCCATCGGGCTTTTCCCGAATGGTTCGCGGTCGCATGCAGCGACCCTCATCCAGGCCCTGGCTCTTGCGAACCGCCGATGTCCCGTGCAAAAGCCCGCCCATGCTTATCATCAACGACCTCTCGCTGCGCATGGCGGGGCGCCTGCTTCTCGATCATGCCTCGCTGACCTTGCCCGCCGGAACCAAGGCCGGCCTCGTCGGCCGCAACGGCACCGGCAAGACGACGCTGTTCAAGGCGATCACCGGCGATTTTCCCTCCGAAACCGGCTCGATCAGCCTGCCGAAGAACACCCGCATCGGCCAGGTGGCGCAGGAAGCGCCCGGCACCGAGGAGCCGCTGATCGAGATCG
>NZ_RZSC01001224.1:0-1086 GCF_003998155.1 Mesorhizobium sp. M1E.F.Ca.ET.063.01.1.1 | reverse complement strand
CTTCTGGCCAAGCAGCATGCCGCCGCCGCCGGGCTTGGCGCCCTGGCCGACGACGACCTCGATCGCATCGGCGCGGCGCAGGTCGCGCGGGTTCATGCCATAACGCGACGGCAGGTATTGGTAGACCAGCGTCTTGGAATGACCGCGCTCCTCCTCGGTCATGCCGCCGTCGCCAGTGGTGGTCGAGGTGCCGGCGAGCGTGGCGCCGCGGCCGAGCGCTTCCTTGGCCGGACCGGACAGCGAGCCGAAGCTCATGCCGGCAATGGTGATCGGGATCTTCAGCTCGATCGGCTTCTTGGCATGGCGCGAGCCCAGCACCACGCTGGTGTCGCAGCGCTCGCGATAGCCCTCCAGCGGATAGCGCGAGATCGAGGCGCCGAGGAACAAAAGGTCGTCGAAATGCGGAACCTTGCGCTTGGAGCCGCCGCCGCGGATGTCGTAGATGCCGGTGGAGGCGGCGCGGCGGATTTCCGAGATCGCATAGTCATCGAAGGTCGCTGACTTGCGCGGCGTCGTCGGAGGATTGTGGTAGCTCATGGTCGTCCTCAGTATGCGTCAGCGTTATCGATGTTGAAGTTGTAGAGCGTACGGGCCGAGCCGTAGCGGGAGAACTCTTCCGGCTTGGCATCCTTGATGCCGGCGCGGTCGAGCAGGTCCTGAAGCAGGGCGATGTGCTCGGGCCGCATCTCCTTCTTGATGCAGTCCGCGCCCAGGCTCTTGACCTTCCCGCGCACGAAAAGCCCGGCCTCATAGATCGAGTCGCCGAGCGCATCGCCGGCGTCGCCCAGCACCACCAGGTTGCCTGACTGCGCCATGAAGGCCGACATGTGGCCGATATTGCCGCGCACGACGATGTCGATGCCCTTCATCGAGATGCCGCAGCGCGAGGAGGCGTTGCCCTCGATGACCAGCAGGCCGCCGCGGCCGGTGGCGCCGGCATACTGGCTGGCGTCGCCTTTGACCACGATCGAGCCCGACATCATGTTCTCGCCGACGCCGGGTCCGGCCGACCCGTGCACGGTAATAGTGCCGCCGTCATTCATGCCGGCGCAGTAATAGCCGACGCTGCCGCGCACATCGATGCTG
>NZ_RZSC01001223.1:0-1090 GCF_003998155.1 Mesorhizobium sp. M1E.F.Ca.ET.063.01.1.1 | reverse complement strand
GGCTCAGCGTTTCCGATCAAAGCTGCAAGTGATTCGTGTTGCGACTTTTTCGAAGTCGCAATTCTACCTATTGTGAGGAATGTCGATTCCGAAATACCGCGTATGGGCGACATTGAGAATGCGATTGACCAAGCTCGAGAAGCTATATCCAGCGGTGCTCGCAGCAAGGGGGTAAGAGGAGGAGGTTCCGAGCCCCGGAATGGAGTTGATCTCCAGCACAAAGGGCTCGCCGGAGCGGTCAATCCTGAGATCGACGCGGGCAAAGTCCCGGCATTGGCAGGCACGGAAGGTCGCGACCGAAATATCCCGCAGCACGGTCGCAAGGCTGCTCCCGACTTCGGCCGGGCAAATCTTCCGCGGCGTCCCGGCCGCCATGTACTTCCCTTCCCAAGTGTAAAGGCGCGTTTCCCGGTCGCCGAAGTCGTGTTCCACCAGAGGCAAAACCTCGATGTCTCCGTTTCCCAGCAGCCCGATGGCGATTTCTCGCCCGTCAATGTATTCTTCCACGAGCGCATCCTGCGCATATTGCGTGACTATCACTTCCACGGCCTGTCTCAACTGAGCGGGGTTATCCACGAGTTGCAAACCGAAGCTGTTGTCTTCGTGACGAGGCTTCACTACCACTGGAAAGCGCAGGTCGCCGGTATTCTCCGTGCCGTGACGCATCACGCGAAAGTTAGGCGTCGGCACACCGCAATCGCCGATGAGTCTCTTGGTGATGACCTTGTCGCTCGTGAGCCCAATCCCATGCGGCCCACAACCAGTGTACGGAACACCGGCCATCTCAAGCATGGCCGGAACGTGAGCGAGAGGGTACTCGCCCTGAATTCCCTCGGCATAATTGAAGACGATACCGGAAGGGCGCGCGTGCGAATCGGGTGGCATGAACCGCTCGAGGGAAGCGAGCAGTCCTTTGTCGCCTTCACACAGCAGCGTCTCGTGACCGCTCTCTTGCAGTGCCGCCATTACTCTTTGGGCTGTCTCGTAGGATGACTCCGGCCAAGGCTGGGGCGGCACCGAACAGGGCTGACCGAATCGGTTGATCACGCCCGTAGAATGAAGGTTAGAGACGACGGCTACCCGCATGAGA
>NZ_RZSC01001222.1:0-1090 GCF_003998155.1 Mesorhizobium sp. M1E.F.Ca.ET.063.01.1.1 | reverse complement strand
CGTCCTGCAATTCGGCGATCAGCGCGTCGGAATGGAAGGGTGTCGGCGTGATGCGCAGCCGCTCGGTGCCGCGCGGCACCGTCGGATAGTTGATCGGCTGGATGTAGATGCCGTGGACGCCGAGCAGGCGGTCGCTGGCCATCTTGCACAGCTCCGGATCGCCGACCAGCACCGGCACGATGTGGGTGGCCGATTCCATCACCGGCAGCCCGGCCGCGGCGAGCACCTGCTTGGTCCTGGCTGCCTGGCGCTGCTGCGCGTCGCGCTCGGCCTGCGAGCGCTTCAGATGCCGGATCGAGGTGGTGGCCGCCGCCGCGATCGCCGGCGGCAGCGCGGTGGTGAAGATGAAGCCCGGCGCATAGGAGCGCACGGCGTCGATGACGGCGCTGGCGCCGGCGATGTAGCCGCCCAGCGTGCCGAAGGCCTTGGCCAAGGTGCCCTCGATGATGTCGATGCGGTCGGCCAGCCCCTCGCGCTCGGTGATGCCGCCGCCGCGCGCCCCGTACATGCCCACCGCATGCACCTCGTCGATATAGGTCATGGCGTTGTAGCGCTCGGCGAGCTCGACGATCTGCTTGATCGGCGCGATGTCGCCGTCCATCGAATAGACGCTTTCGAACACGATCAGCTTGGCGCGCTCGCGGCCCGCCGCCTGCAGCAGGCTTTCCAGATGCGCGACGTCGTTGTGGCGGAAGATCTTCTTCTCGGCGCCCGAGCGCCGCACGCCCTCGATCATCGAGGCATGGTTCAACTCGTCCGAGATGATCAGGCAATTGGGCAGGAGCCTGGCGATCGTCGAGATCGAGGCCTCGTTGGAGACGAAGCCGGAGGTGAAGACCAGCGCCGCTTCCTTGTCGTGCAGGTCGGCCAGCTCATGCTCGAGCTCGACCAGCGGGTTGGACGTGCCGGAGATGTTGCGGGTGCCGCCGGCGCCCGAGCCCATCTTGCCGGCCGCGGTCTGGAAAGCGGTAATCACATCGCCGTTCTGGCCCATGCCGAGATAGTCGTTGGAGCACCAGACGGTGATTTCCTGGGCGCGGCCGTTCGAGCGCCAGATGGCGCGCGGGAACTTGCCCACGATGCGTTCGAG
>NZ_RZSC01001221.1:0-1095 GCF_003998155.1 Mesorhizobium sp. M1E.F.Ca.ET.063.01.1.1 | reverse complement strand
CTTCTACTACAATCACGGCTATGCCGACTTCCAGGTCGTTTCGGCCGTAGGTGAGTTGGATGAAGCCACCAACAAATACACCGTCACGATCACGGTGCAGGAAGGCGATCGCTACAACTTTGGCGACATCAGCGTCGAGAGCACGATCCCAGAGGTCGACTCGAAGGCGCTGGAATCGGTGGTCGAGACCCACAAGGGCGATGTCTACAACGCCAAGGACGTTGAGGATTCGATCGTCGCGCTCACCGAGAAGGTCGCGGGTTCGGGCTACGCATTCGCTCAGGTGACGCCGCGTGGCGATCGCAATTTCGAGAACCATACGATCTCGGTCGTCTACACCATCGACCAGGGCACCAAGGCCTATGTCGAGCGCATCGAAATCCGCGGCAACGACCGCACGCGCGACTATGTCATCCGTCGCGAATTCGATGTCAGCGAAGGCGACGCATTCAACCAGGTTCTCATTCAGCGCGCGAAGAAGCGGCTGGAAGCCCTGGATTACTTTGACAAAGTCGAGATATCGACCGTTCCTGGCTCGGCTCCCGACCAGGTCGTCCTGGTGGTCGACGTCGTCGAGAAGTCGACCGGCGAGTTCTCGATCGGCGCCGGCTATTCGACCGGTGGCGACACGCCGGGACCGTCCGTCGAAGGCTCGATCACCGAGCGCAACTTCCTCGGTCGCGGCCAGTACATCAAGCTGTCGGCCGGCGGCGGCAGGCATTCGCGCGACTACGCCATCTCCTTCACCGAGCCGTATTTCCTCGGCCGGCGCATCGCTGCGGGCTTCGATATCTACAAGTCGACCCGTGAGTACAATCACTACGATACTGACGTCACCGGCGGGACCATTCGCTTTGGCCTGCCGATCACCGACAGCATCTCAACGCAGCTAGCGTATAATATCTCGCAGGAGAAGTATTCCATTGCCGATGGCTGTGTGGATGCCAATGGCAACTACGATCCGAGCAGGTGCACCATTTCGCCGGCGATCCTAGCGGGCGTTGCCGAAAGCCCGTGGGTCAAGTCTTCGGTCAGTCTCGGGTTGGTCTACAACACCATCGACGACATGAAGAATCCGCATGAAGGCCTCTATAT
>NZ_RZSC01001220.1:0-1098 GCF_003998155.1 Mesorhizobium sp. M1E.F.Ca.ET.063.01.1.1 | reverse complement strand
AACATCAACCATCCCGAGAGCGAGCCGATGATCATCGGCCGCAATTTCCTGGTGAAGATCAACGCCAATATCGGCAATTCCGCAGTCACCTCGTCGATGGCCGAGGAGGTCGAAAAGATGGTCTGGGCGATCCGCTGGGGCGCCGACACGGTCATGGACCTGTCGACCGGCCGCAACATCCACAACATCCGCGAATGGATCGTGCGCAATTCGCCGGTGCCGATCGGCACGGTGCCGCTCTACCAGGCGCTGGAGAAGGTGGGCGGCATCGCCGAGGATCTGAGTTGGGAAGTCTATCGCGACACGCTGATCGAGCAGGCCGAGCAGGGCGTCGACTACTTCACCATTCATGCCGGCGTGCGGCTGCACTACATCCCGCTCACCGTCGGCCGGGTTACCGGTATTGTCAGCAGGGGCGGCTCGATCATGGCGAAATGGTGCCTTCACCATCATCGCGAAAGCTTCCTCTATGAGCATTTCGAGGAGATCTGCGACATCGCCAGAGCCTATGACGTCTCCTTCTCGCTCGGCGACGGCCTTCGCCCCGGCTCGATCGCCGATGCCAATGACCAAGCCCAATTCGCCGAGCTGGAGACGCTTGGCGAATTGACGAAGATCGCCTGGGCGAAAGACTGCCAGGTGATGATCGAAGGCCCCGGCCATGTTCCCATGCACAAGATCAAGCAGAACATGGACAAGCAACTTGCCGTCTGCGGCGAGGCGCCGTTCTACACTCTCGGGCCGCTGACGACGGACATAGCGCCGGGCTACGACCACATCACCTCCGGCATCGGTGCCGCCATGATCGGCTGGTTCGGCACGGCCATGCTCTGCTATGTGACGCCGAAGGAACATCTCGGCCTGCCGGATCGCAACGACGTCAAGACCGGCGTGATCACTTACAAGATAGCCGCGCACGCCGCGGATCTTGCCAAGGGGCATCCCGCGGCGAAGATCCGCGACGACGCGCTTTCGCGGGCACGGTTCGAGTTCCGCTGGGAAGACCAGTTCAACCTGTCGCTCGATCCCGAAACCGCGCGCTCGATGCACGACGAGACCTTGCCCAAGGAAGAGCACAAGCTGGCGCATTGCTGCTCC
>NZ_RZSC01000121.1:0-11725 GCF_003998155.1 Mesorhizobium sp. M1E.F.Ca.ET.063.01.1.1 | reverse complement strand
CTCGACGGTCCGCATCGCTCGGACCTCGTGGTGCGTCACCGGCCGAAGTCGATGCCGGCCGAATTGTGCTCGACCGGCGAGCAGAAGGCGCTTTTGGTCGGCATCGTGCTGTCGCATGCGAGGCTGACCGGCGAGATGTCAGGTCTGACGCCCGTCCTTTTGCTCGACGAGATCGCCGCGCATCTCGACAGCGGACGGCGTGCCGCCTTGTTCTCCATCCTCGAGGAGCTGAACTGCCAGGCCTTCATGACCGGCACCGACGCCGCGCTGTTTTCCAGCCTCGCCGGACGCGCGCAGTTCCTGACGGTCGACCACGGCAGTGTCGGGCCGACCGGCTAACCTTTTGAGGAACCCAGTGGGCGTCAGCGCTTGCCTTCGGGACAAGGCTTCGCCTTGCCCGTACTTGCTCTGCGGGACAAGGCTTCGCCTTGCCCGTACCTGCCCTGCGGGACAAGGCTTCGCCTTGCCCGTACCTGCCCTGCGGGACAAGGCTTCGCCTTGCCCGTACCTGCCCTGCGGGACAAGGCTTCGCCTTGCCCGTACATGCCCTGCGGGACAAGGCTTCGCCTTGCCCGTACATGACAAGGCTTTGCACCAGCTATAAGGTCCAGCCATGACCGATGCCGCCCTGACCGACGAAGAGCTCGAACGCTATGCCCGCCACATCGTGCTGCCGGAAATCGGCGGCCCCGGCCAGCAGAAGCTGAAGCGGGCGCGGGTGCTGGTGATCGGCGCCGGCGGGCTGGGGGCGCCTGTGCTTGAATATCTTGCCGCGGCCGGCGTCGGCACGCTCGGCATCGTCGATGACGACGATGTCTCACTGTCCAACCTGCAGCGGCAGGTGATCCATGGCAGCGACACGATCGGCATGGCGAAGACCGACAGTGCAAGGGAAGCGATCATGCGCATCAATCCCAACGTCAAAGTCGAGTTGCATCGCCTCAGGCTGACGGCGGAAAACGCCCCTGCCCTCGTCGCCCGCTACGATGTCGTCGTCGACGGTTCCGACAATTTCGAGACACGCTATGCGCTGGCCGATGCGTGCGCGCTGGAAAGCAAGCCTCTGGTCACCGCCGCCGTCGGCCGCTTCGACGGCTCGGTGACGGTGCTGAAACCGTACGAGACCGGCGCCGACGGCAAGCGCAATCCAGGTTACCGCGACCTTTTCCCGGAAGCCCCGCCCGAAGGGCTGGTGCCGTCCTGCGCCGTTGCCGGCATCGTCGGCGCGCTGACCGGCGTCGTCGGCACGCTGGAGGCGATGGAAGCGATCAAGCTGATTGCCGGCATCGGCGAGCCGCTGGTCGGCCGGCTGCTGCTTTATGACGGGCTCACCGCCCGCTTCGACACCGTCCGCTACAAGGCGGTCTGAGCCCATGGACCAGTTGGCCGCTCCCCTTGTCGCCAAGCTTCCGCCAGACTTCGCGGAGTGGGACGAATTGCTGGCGCTGATCCGGCGCGCCTTCGCCTATATGGACGGCGTCATCGACCCGCCATCCTCGGCGCATCGGCTGACGCCGGAAAGCCTCAGGCGCAAGGCGGAGCAGGAGACGGGTTTCCTGGCCGTGGAAAACGGCCGGATCGTCGGCTGCATCTTCGCGCTGGAGAGGGAGAAGGATTTCTATGTCGGCAAGCTTGCCGTCGAGCCCGGCCTGCAGGGGCGGGGGATAGGCGGGCGGCTGATGCAGGCTGTCGAGGATCTTGCCCGCCGGCGCGGCAAGCAGACCATCGAGCTGCAGACGCGCATCGAACTGACTGAGAATCATGCGGCCTTCGCCCGGCTCGGCTTTCGCGAGACCGGGCGCACGGCGCATGAGGGCTATGACCGGCCGACTTCGATTACCATGCGCAAGGTGCTGTCTTGAGCCTCGCGCTCAGCCCTGAAGAACAGGCAATTGTCGCCGGCAAGGACGGCGCCGCCATGGCGATGCGCATCGTCGCCGAGAGCGCGCGGCTGCTGGGGGCGCCGCGGCTGATCCCGATCGCCTCGGCGCATATAGACGGCGCGCTCTATCACGGCGATTCCGGCACGCTGTTCGCCGAGCGGCTGGTCGAAGGCGGCGCCAGGGTCGCGGTGCGCTCGACGCTCAATGTCGGGGCGCTCGACCTGATGGGCTGCTCGCGTATCCGGCTGGAAGAGCCGCAGCGCGGCATGGCGCGGCGGATGATGGAGGCCTATCGCAGGCTCGGCTGCGAGCAGAGCTGGACCTGCGCGCCCTATCAGGCCGGGCACAGGCCAATGCTTGGCAGCGACGTCGCCTGGGGTGAGTCCAATGCCGTGGTGTTCTGCAACTCCGTGCTGGGCGCCCGCACGAACCGCTATGGCGACTTCCTCGACATTGCCTGTGCCATCACCGGCCGGGCGCCGGACTATGGCCTGCATCGCCCGGAGAACAGGCGGGCAAGGCTGGTATTCGACGTCTCTGGCCTCTCGGCGACCTTTCTCGCTTCCGAGATCGCCTGGCCGGTGCTGGGCAGCCTCTATGGCCGTGAAGTGGGCAATGCCATAGCCGTCGTCACCGGCGTAACCAATCATCCCGGCGAAGATGCGCTGAAGGCGTTCGGCGCTGCCGCGGCATCATCCGGCGCCGTCGGCCTGTTCCACATTGCCGGGGTCACGCCCGAGGCTCCGGATTTGGAAACCGTTCTGGCCGGGCCGGAACCGGAGGCGACGATCCGCGTCACGCCGCAGATGGTGGCGAAGGCGCGCGACGGCCTGTCGACGGCGGCTGCGCCAAAAGCCATCGACGCGGTCGCGATCGGCAGCCCGCATCTGTCGCATGCCGAGTTCGACATGCTGGAGCGGCTGATCGCCGAAAGGCGGCTCGCCGTGCCGATCTACGCCTGCACCGGCCGTCACGTGCTTGCCTCGCTGGAGCAGGACGGCCGGCGGCAGCGGCTCGAAACAAGCGGAGTCGTCATCGTCGCCGACACCTGCGTGGTGGTGACGCCGATCATGCCGGAGCTCAGCAACGGCGTGCTGATGACCAATTCGGGGAAGTTCGCGCATTACGCCCCCGGCAACACCGGCTATGCGGTGCTCTATGCCTCGCTCGCCGACTGCGTCGAAAGCGCGATCGTCGGCAAGCCGCGCTTCACGGATATCGCCGCATGAGCGCCGCCACCGAAATCCTGGTGCCGGGCAAGGCCGGCGAAGGCGAAGCCCTGGTGCTGACGGCGCCGATCAGCTTCTGGGGCGGCGTCGACCCGAAGACCGGCTGCATCGCCGATGTCCGCCACCCGCAGCATGGCGAGACGGTTTCCGGCCGCGTGCTGTTCCTGCCGGGCACCATCGGCTCGTCGTCGGCTTCGGCGGTGCTGATGGAGCTGGTCCACAACGGCCGCGCGCCGGCGGCGCTGGTGCTGCATGAGCCAGACGCCATCCTTTTGCTCGGACTGATCGTCGCCCGGGAGATGGGCTGGGAAACGCCCATGGCGGTGCGGCTTGGGCACGGCGCGTTCGACGCCTATCGCGGCAGCATCGTCAAAGTCGCCGGAGACGGCGCCCTCATCGTCGCCGCCTGAATTTCAGGTCCTGAGCGGCAGAACGCGATCCGGCGGACGGTGGCCGTCGAAAAAGGCGCGAATGTTGATGATCACCTTCTCGCCCATGTCGATGCGGCCCTCGAGCGTGGCCGAGCCCATATGCGGCAGGAGAACGACCTTGCCCTTGTGGGCGAGCCGCAACAGCTTGCTGTTCAGCGCCGGCTCATGCTCGTAGACGTCGAGGCCGGCGCCGGCGATCTTGCCGTCCTGGATCAGCTTGACCAGCGATTCCTCGTCGATGATGTCGCCGCGCGCGGTGTTGACGATGTAGGCGGTCGGCTGCATCAGCGCCAGGCGCCGGGCGGACAGCAGATGGAAGGTCGCCGGCGTCGACGGGCAGTTGACCGAGATGATGTCCATGCGGGCGAGCATCTGATCGAGGCTTTCCCAGTAGGTCGCTTCCAATTCGTCCTCGACCGCCGGCAGCACGCGATGGCGGTTGTGGTAGTGGATCGACAGGCCGAACGCCTTGGCGCGCCTGGCGACCGCCGTGCCGATGCGGCCCATGCCGACGATGCCGAGCCGCTTGCCCCAGATGCGACGGCCGAGCATCCAGGTCGGCGACCAGCCGGCCCATTTCTTCTCGCCGGTGAGCACATTGGCGCCTTCGGCCAGCCGCCGCGGCACTGCCAGCATCAGCGCCATGGTCATGTCGGCGGTGTCTTCGGTGAGCACATTCGGCGTGTTGGTGACGGTGATGCCTTTCTTGGCAGCCGCCGCGACATCGATCTTGTCGACGCCGTTGCCGAAATTGGCGATCAGCTTCAGGTTCTCGCCGGCCTGGGCGATCAGCGCGGCATCGATGTGGTCGGTGATGGTCGGGACCAGCACGTCGGCTTCCTTGACCGCCGCGACCAGCTCCGGCTGGGTCATCGGCCGGTCCTCGACATTGAGCCGCGCGTCGAACAGCTCGCGCATGCGGGTTTCGACCGGATCGGGCAGCTTGCGCGTGATGACGACGAGGGGCCGTTTTTTGCCTGCCATTTTATCCCCGAAGCTTCCTCGAAACCGATCTCGTTGAGACCTCTTTAACCAAGACCGGCGAAACTTGTAGCCGATCGCGGCATCAGCCCACTCCTGTAACAAGCGGTGCCGCCGAAGACAAAGAAAAAGGGGCGCTCATCCCTACGGAACGGCGCCGAAAGGAACAAGGTGTCTGGTTTCGCGTCGCTTCGCCTGGCTTTCAGCGCAGCCGTCCTCGGCGCTTTGCTTTGTGCTCCGCAGGCGTCCGCGCAGGGCGCGGCCACGCCGGCACAGACAGTGACCTTGGGGCCGAGCGGCTTGCCACTGCCGCGTTTCGTCAGCCTGAAATCGGGCCGCGTCAACTCGCGCGTCGGCCCAGGCGCCAATTATTCGGTCGACTGGATGTACATGAAGGCCGGGCTGCCGATGGAAATCATCCAGGAATTCGACACCTGGCGTCGTGTGCGGGACGCGGACGGCTCCGAGGGCTGGATCAACCAGTCACTGCTTTCGGGCCGTCGCACGGCGATCGTCGCTCCGTGGCAGCGCAGCAAGGGCGGCCGAATCAATCTGCTCGATGACCCCGACAAGGATGCCGGCGTCGTCGCCATCCTCGAGCCGGGCGTCATGGGCTCGATCAAGAAGTGCGACGGTCAGTGGTGCGAGATGACCTTCGACGGCCATACTGGCTGGATCGCCCAGTCGCAGGTCTGGGGCGCCTATCCGGGCGAGAAGGTCAAGAACTGAGCTTGCCCCGGTCGCGCCCGATGCGGCCGAGATGCGTATCCTGAAAACCGGTGGATAGCTTCAAACCGTAGCCAAGGGCGCGGTCGATGGCGATATGCACGATCCAGACGAGCGCCACCGCCGTCGTGACCGGACCGCCAAACAGGACGCCGGCGAGCGCAAGGACGAGCGGGGCAATCAGGATGTGCAGGGCATTATAGGCAATCGCACCGATCTGCGGCCCGGCGAGATAGCCCAGCATCGACAGGTCCGGCACCAGGATGAGCAGCGCAAACAGCCACCACGAGACACCGGTCATTTTGTAGAAGACGATTGCGGCCGCGGCGGCGGCGACCCATTCCAGCCGGATCGTCAGATCGAGGGACCGCATCGCGCGGATCAATCGCGGCGCTTGGGGCGCAGCCTCACGACGATGTCGACATTGGCTATCTCCATGCCTTCCGGAGGCTCCGGCAGGTTGGAGACGCTCACCGGACCGCTGGCGATGTCGAAGATCCGGTTCTCGCCCTCGACATAGAAATGATGGTGATCGGACGTGTTGGTGTCGAAATAGGTCTTGGACCCTTCGACGGCGAGGATGCGCAGCAGCCCGGCCTCGGTGAACTGGTGCAGCGCATTGTAGACGGTCGCTAGCGAAACCGGCACGCCGGCGGCGATCGCCTCTTCATGCAGTTCCTCGGCCGAGAGATGACGGTCGCCCTTGGCGAAAAGCAGATCGGCCAGCGCGATACGCTGACGCGTCGGCCTCAGGCCGGCTTCGCGAACCCGCTTGTCCACAGCGACATTTTCCTTCCGGCAGTCCGAATCCATCTATCCCGTCGAAGCCCGTGGCCCAGCCCCATAGACAGGTCCAGAATGGCAAAAAGACGTCATCGCCAAAAACTGGACACCTCCCGACATATATTCTGTCGTCCAAATGCGATCAATAGCGCGCATTGACCCAGGCAGGCGCACGGGTTAAGCGCAAACGCCGGTTTCCGGCCACAAACAGAGTGTGTTAGGAAACCAACGACCGAGGGCGCCCTGCCGCCCGGAACGAAAACGGGGACGGAGTCAATGGCGGGTCAAAAGTCCAGTTACGATTACGAAGAACTGCTTGCCTGCGCCCGCGGCGAGCTGTTCGGACCGGGAAACGCCCAGCTGCCCTACCCGCCGATGCTGATGTTCGACCGCATCACCGAGATCAGCGAGACCGGCGGCGCCTTCGACAAGGGTTTCATCCGCGCCGAATTCGACATCAAGCCGGATCTTTGGTTTTTCGCCTGCCATTTCATCGGCAATCCGATCATGCCGGGCTGCCTGGGCCTCGACGCCATGTGGCAATTGACCGGCTTCTATCTCGGCTGGCTCGGCGAGCCGGGCAAGGGCATGGCGCTGTCGACCGGCGAAGTGAAGTTCAAAGGCATGGTGACGCCGTCGGTCAAGAAGGTCGAATACGGCGTCGACTTCAAGCGCGTGATGCGCGGCCGCCTCGTGCTCGGCATCGCCGATGGCTGGCTCAAGGCGGATGGCGAACCCATATACGCGGCAACGGATCTGAAGGTCGGCCTGTCCAAGCAGTCGGCCGCCTGATCGCTTTTCGCCACGAGGCCTCGCGTGTCCGGCGGATGCGCGAAGCCGCCGCGGCAGTTTATTTTGCGTATGATCGAAGGCGAAAACCGACTAGGTTTTCGCCAAGTGCGCCGGAAGGAGTTGTGAATGAGACGGGTCGTAGTGACAGGCCTCGGCATTGTGTCGTCGATCGGCAACAACGCCAATGAGGTGCAGGCCTCGCTTTACGATGCCAAGTCCGGCATCAGCTTTTCCAATTCCTTCGCTGAGCACGGCTTCCGATGCCAGGTATGGGGTGCGCCGACACTCGACCCGTCGCCGATGATCGACCGCCGCGCCATGCGTTTCCTGAGCCAAGGTGCGGCCTGGAACCATGTCGCCATGGATCAGGCCATCGCGGACGCCGGGCTCGGCGAAAGCGACATCACCAATGACCGCACAGGCATCGTCATGGGCTCCGGCGGACCGTCGACCAGGACCATCGTCGAGGCCGCCGAAACGACACTCAAGAACGGCAGCCCGAAGCGCATCGGTCCATTCGCGGTGCCGAAGGCGATGTCGTCGACCGCTTCGGCCACTTTGGCCACCTGGTTCAAGATCCACGGCGTCAACTATTCGATCTCGTCGGCCTGCTCGACCTCGGCGCACTGCATCGGCAATGCCTATGAGCTGATCCAGTGGGGCAAGCAGGACATGATGTTCGCCGGCGGCCACGAGGATCTCGACTGGACGATGTCGGACCTGTTCGACGCCATGGGCGCCATGTCGTCGAAATTCAATGACAAAGCATCGACTGCTTCCCGTGCGTATGACGTCAACCGCGACGGCTTCGTCATCGCCGGCGGCGCGGGCGTTCTGGTGCTGGAGGAGCTGGAGCACGCCAAGGCGCGCGGCGCCAAGATCTATGCCGAGATCGTTGGCTACGGCGCGACCTCCGACGGCTACGACATGGTTGCTCCTTCGGGAGAAGGCGCTGTGCGCTGCATGCGGCAGGCGCTTGCCACGGTGTCTTCTCCGGTCGACTACATCAACACGCACGGCACCTCGACGCCGGTCGGCGATTCCAAGGAAATGGGCGCCATCCGCGAAGTATTCGGCGACAAGATGCCGTTCATCACCTCGACCAAGTCCCTCACCGGCCATTCGCTGGGTGCTGCCGGCGTCCAGGAATCGATCTATTCGATCCTGATGATGCAGGGCGGCTTCATTGGCGAGAGCGCCCATATCGAGGAGCTCGATCCGGAGTTCGAGGGCATGCCGATCGTGCGCAAGCGCATCGACAACGCCAGGATCGACACCGTTTTGTCCAATTCCTTCGGTTTCGGTGGCACCAACGCAACGCTGATTTTCCAGCGCTATTCCGCATAAGGATTGCCTTTTATGGACGGGCTGATGAAGGGCAAGCGCGGGCTTGTCATGGGGGTCGCCAACGATCATTCGATCGCCTGGGGCATCGCCAAAAAACTGTCCGAGCACGGGGCGGAGCTTGCCTTCACCTACCAGGGCGACGCATTCGGACGGCGGGTCAAGCCGCTTGCCGAGAGGCTCGGCGCTTCGCTCGTCGTGCCTTGCGACGTCGAGGACAGCGCCTCGGTCACCGCGACCTTCGAGACGCTCGGCGAGGCCTGGGGCGGGCTGGATTTCGTCGTCCATGCCATCGGCTTTTCCGATAAGAACGAGCTCAAGGGCCTCTACGCCGACACCAGCCGCGACAACTTCGTGCGCACCATGGTGATCTCCTGCTATTCCTTCACCGAGGTTGCACGCAATGCCGCCGCGCTGATGACGAACGGCGGCTCGATGATCACGCTGACCTATGCCGGGTCGGTTCGGGTCATGCCGAACTACAATGTGATGGGCGTCGCCAAGGCCGGGCTCGAGGCAAGCGTGCGCTATCTCGCCAATGACTACGGCCCACGCGGCATCCGGGTGAACGGCATCTCGGCGGGGCCGGTGCGGACGCTCGCCGGCTCCGGCGTTTCCGACGCCCGCCACATGTTCTCCTATCAGCAACGCAATTCGCCGCTGCGGCGCACAGTGACCATCGACGAGGTCGGCGGGTCGGCGCTGTACCTGCTCTCAGATCTGTCCTCGGGGGTTACAGGCGAGATCCACTATGTCGATTCCGGCTACCACATCGTCTCCATGCCGGCGCTCGAGGAACTGAAGCAGACCGATGGCGGCCGCGAATAGTTCGCTATTGAAAACAGTCCTTTCCAGTAAAATTGCGCGCATTGGCGGAAACTCATTTTAAGGAGATATCCGCTAGAAGGTCCTGCAATCTGGGGGCCTTGCATGACCGCAGTCAGCAATCCGAGGCGGACGCCGCTGTTCCGGCTGATCACCGTGGCCAGCTCGGGCATGGGCAGTTTTATCCTCGGACTCTGGGGGCTGCGGTTCGGATTCGGCGATGGTCTGGCCGGCATGCCGGCGGAGACGATGGCGGGCGTCATCGCCGCGCTCTGCGCCCTTTCCGCCGGCGGTGCCGCGCTCTCCTTCTTCGCGGGCATCGATGAATCGGCCGATTATGTCTTCAAGGAAACGCATTTCGACAAGCTGACCGGCCTGCTGTCGCGCCCGGCCATGGTCGGCAGGATCGCCGCGGCCGCGTCGGACACGATCCGAACCGGCGAGCCGGTCTACCTGATCGATATCGACATCGACCGCTTCAAGCAGATCAACGATGCCATCGGTTACAGCCTTGGCGATGAACTGATCCGAGCCTTCACCAAGAGATTGAGGGACAACATGCCCGAGGGCGCGGTGATCGGGCGCATCGGCGCCGGCGAATTCGCCGTGCTGCTGCCTGACCGCGAGATCCGGGGATCGCTTGAGCGATCCCTCGACAAGCTCATCAACCAGATGACGGAGCCCTACCAGCTCCAGACGCACCTGCAGTCCGTCAGCATGTCCATGGGCATCGTGGCAATGCCGAAGGACGGCGTCGATCCGGTGCTCATCCTCCGTCGCTCGAACCTGGCGCTGCAGAATGCGCGCGCAAGCGGCATCGGCAACTGGTCGGTCTTCCATGCCGATATGGGGCGGGTGGCGGACTATCGGCAATGGATCGAATCCGAGCTGAAAACCGCCTTCGACCGCGGCGACTTCAATCTCCATTACCAGCCGCAATTCGACCTGCCGAGCGGCCGCGTCGTCGGCTACGAAGCGCTGATCCGCTGGAAGCACCCGGAACGCGGCATGATCCCGCCGATGGAGTTCATCCCGATCGCCGAGGAAACCGGCATGATCAATCCGATCGGCGAATGGGTGTTGCGCAAGGCCTGCAGCGACGCCCAGTATCTGCCGGAAGATTGCTTCGTCGCCGTCAACATCTCGCCGGTCCAGTTCATGACCAAGGACTTCGTCGGTATCGTGCGCGAAACGATGGCATCGACCGGCATCAAGCCGTCGCGGCTGGAGCTCGAAGTCACCGAGACGGCGATGATGCAGGATCGCGACCGTGCGGCCGTCATCCTGCAGCAGCTCGCCGACATGGGCATCTCGGTCGCCGTCGACGATTTCGGCACCGGCTATTCGAACCTGAGCTACCTGATCGATTTCTCGTTCGGGAAGCTGAAGATCGATCGTTCCTTCGTCAGTCGCATCGACACCGACGCCAGCTCCGGCGCGGTGGTCTCGACAATCGTCGGTCTGTCGCGGGCGCTCGGCGTCGGCATCATCGCCGAAGGCGTCGAAACCGAGAACCAGGCGACGCTGCTGAGGGCAGCGGGCTGCGAGGTGGTGCAGGGCTATCTGTTCGGCCGGCCGGCGCCGCTCAAGATCCAACTTGGACAGGCGCGCGCCGCCTACGGCACTCGCGAGCCCGCACGCCTCGTCAGCCTGCAATAATCCCCGGTTCAGATCGTCGATATTCAGTTGCGGACGGAAAACCGCTGCGCTGCTTTTACCGTCGCGCCGAAAACACCTTGAACATGCCGTCGCGGGCAATCTCGGCATGGCTGGAAAAGGCGGCCGCCAGCACCTGTTCATAGGGCAATTGCCGGTTGGCGACCATGAGCAGACGCCCGCCCGACTTCAGCGCCCTAGATGCAGCATGGATCATGCCGGCGCCGATACCGGGCTCGGCCGCCCGGCCACTGTGAAAGGGCGGGTTCATGACGATGGCGTCATAGCGCCGCTCAACGGTTTCGGTGAGCAGATCGGCCCAGAAGAAACGCGGCTCGACGGCATTGCGGACATTGAGCCTGGCTGCTTCCAGCGCTTCGAAATCTGCTTCGTAGAGGTCGAGGCCGGAAAGGCCCGGCGAGCGTTCCGCGACTTCCGCCGCCAGATAGCCCCAGCCGGCGCAGAAATCGGCGAGATTGCCCGTCAAACCGTCAGGCAGGCGTTCCGCCAGGAGCTTCGAACCGGCGTCGACGCGATCGAACGAAAACATGCCGGGCGCGGTTCGAAAGCGCTCTTCCACGATCAGATCGGGATTGGCGGCCCGAAGCGCCTCGGCCGCCTCCTTTCCGGCCTGGCGGAACCAGAAGGCGACACCGTGATGCTTTGGCAGATGACCTTCGAGCGCCACCAAAATATTGATGCGTTTGCGCAGGCTGTCGATGCCATCGTCCTTGCCGCCGGCAACGACGATCAGCCCGCCTGGCGCGACACGCTCAAGAGCTTCGGCGATGCGCAGCTCGTTCTGGCCGCGATGGCGCCCGGCGAGAACCAGGGCGGCATCGAAGCCGGAGCCTTCCGCCCGCGGCGTGACCGTGCAGCCGGCCGCCTGCAGGGTGCGAAAATGCGGTCGAAAGCCTTGCACGAGATGCAGCGCCGCATCGAACCCGTCAGGCAAACGAAAGCCTGGTTCGGCGCCGAGAAACAGAACGCGGGCGCCTTTTCGCGGCAGAGGGAGGGCCTCGGCCTCGAACGGATAAAACAGCGTTTTCAGCGGCTCCGCGGCCATTCACATAAC
>NZ_RZSC01001219.1:0-1102 GCF_003998155.1 Mesorhizobium sp. M1E.F.Ca.ET.063.01.1.1 | reverse complement strand
CCGCGATCCGGAAAGTCGAGCATTGCCGCCGCCATTCAGGAGATGCTCGATGGCGTTTGGGTCAATCTCGGCGTCGACGCCTATGCGCAAATCACTCCGCCGCGATTGCGTCCGGGCATCGGCCTGCGCCCCGGCGGCGAACGCCCCGACCTCGAGGTTTTCGTGCCGCGCCTTTACGCCGCGCTTTACGACTCCATCGTGGCGCACAGTCGCCAGGGGCTGAATGTCGTCACCGATGTCGGGCACCACGATGCCTATTCGAGGTCGCTCAACGTCCTTCCCGACTGCGCCAAGCGCCTGGCCGGCCTGCCGGTCCTGTTCGTCGGCGTCCGCTGCCCGATCGAGGCGATCCTGCAAAGGCGCGCCGCCGGCGCGGCGGACGGAATTTACGTGGCCGGATCGGACGAGGATCCGATGCCTTGGCCCGTGCGCCTGTGGCAGGAAGAGGTCCACAGGCCCGGCATCTACGACCTGGAAATCGATACCTCGCAGCTAGGCCCGGAAGCGTGCGCCGAGGCGATCCGGCAGCGGCTCATCGCAGGACCGGAGCCGACAGCCTTCCAGAGACTGGCGCAAATGCGGGCCGCCTGAACCCGCCGCAGGATCAGCCGCCAAGCGCCGCCCGGATCTTGCCGGCGTTCTCGGCCAGCACCTCCGGCTTCTCCATCTGCCCGGAATGCGGCTTGAGCGGCACGCCCTCGAAGCGCGGGATGACATGGACATGAAGGTGGTAGACTGTCTGCCCGGAGGCCGGCTCGTTGAACTGCATCAGCGTGACGCCGTCGGCGTCGAAAGCCTTTTTCACCGCTACCGCCACTTTCTGCACAACGGCAAACAGCGGACCGAACGTTGCCGGATCGGCGTCGAGAATATTGCGCGACGGCGCCTTCGGCAGCACTAGCGTGTGGCCGACCCCTTGCGGCATCACGTCCATGAAGGCGACGACCGTATCGTCCTCATAGATGCGATGCGAGGGGATCTCGCCGCGCAGGATTTTCGCAAAGATGTTGCCGGGATCGTAGGCTTCGGCCATGGCGGGTGCTCCGGATTGCGATCTGTCGTCCGGTGTAGCGAAGCCGGTCTCAAGCGGCAAGACAGAGGG
>NZ_RZSC01001218.1:0-1102 GCF_003998155.1 Mesorhizobium sp. M1E.F.Ca.ET.063.01.1.1 | reverse complement strand
CCCTGTTTGCCTGCCCCGGTTGCGCAGGGGACAGGCGGGAGGAACCTACTTGCCTTCGAGATAGGCGTTCCAGAAATACGGCCATGGCGCCGGCGTCACGCCCTTGAGCGTCGGCGCCTGGGCGGCCAAGGCGTTGAAGTCGCCGATCTTGACCGCCGGAACCTCGTCGAGCACCGCCTTCTGGACATCCGCGAACAGTTGGACGCGCTTGGCTGGATCGGGCTCGGCATTGAAGGCGTCGAGCACCTTGTGCTTGCGGTCCGAGACCCACCATCCGGGCGAAGAGTCCGACATGATGCCGGTCAGCGACGGCTCGGGCAGGAACGGGCTGTGGGTGATGTAGATGTCCCAAAGCGCCGGATCGGTGCGGTTCTTGGTCAGCGTCGCCCACTCGACGACGTCGAGCTGGACCTGGAAGCCGGCGGCCTTGAGATATTCCGCCGCGACCTGCGCCATCTTGTAGTGGAACTCGTACTGGCGGCTGGTGAGGATGCGCAGCGGCTTGCCGTCATAGCCGGCTTCCTTCAGCAGGGTTGCCGCGGCTTCGGTGTCGCCGTCGGGTTTGTAGGCTTCGGTCCCGGCATCGGTATGCCAGGCATAGCCTTCCGGATAGAGCGCGCCGTCGGCGGCGAAGAAATCCTTGGAGCCGAAGGCGGCGAGCAGCATGTCGTTGGGCGCAAGCGCTGCCTGGATCGCCTTGCGGATGCGGATGTCGCTGTTCGGCCCATGTTTGGTATTCAGCACGAAAACCGGCCAGCCGAACGGTTTCAGCATGACCGGCGCGGTCTTGCCGCCGGAGACCTTGTCGAAGGATTCCACGGGAAGCGAATCGACGTAGGCGAACTGGCCGGCGACCGCTCCTTCCACGCGGGTGTTGGCGTCGGGAACCGGCACGAAACGGATTTCGTCGAGATACTGTTTTCTGGCGCCGCCATAGCCGTTCGGCTCGCCGTCGCGCGATTTATAGCCGTCGAAACGGGCAAGCTGGATGAACTGATCGGGCTTGCGGTCCTTCAGCATATAGGGACCGGTGCCGACGAAGCTGGTCAGCGGATCCTGCTTGGCATTCTCGGAAGGAATGATGATGGCCGCGGCATTGTTC
>NZ_RZSC01001217.1:0-1104 GCF_003998155.1 Mesorhizobium sp. M1E.F.Ca.ET.063.01.1.1 | reverse complement strand
GCCCGGTAGCGCCGACGACATCGCCAAGGCGGCGAAGCTCGGCGGCCGGCTGAACAAGGGCACCTTCACCTCGCCGGTGAAGGATTTTTATCTGACCAACCCGATCGCGCGGGCCTCGGCCGTGATGGCCGAATGCTCGGCGCTGGCCAAGAGCGGCTTCAAGCAGGCGGCGGAATAAGCATGGACACCTTCTTCTCCTTCTACGTGCTGCCGGCGCTGCTGATCCTTCTGAAATCGGTGGCGCTGATCGTCGTTCTTCTGATCTTCGTGGCCTATGTGCTCTATGCCGACCGCAAGATCTGGGCGGCGGTGCAACTGCGCCGCGGCCCGAACGTCGTAGGCCCCTGGGGAACGCTGCAGGCCTTCGCCGACCTTTTGAAATTCGTGTTCAAGGAGCCGGTGATCCCGTCCGGCGCCAACAAGGGCGTCTTCCTGCTCGCGCCGCTGGTGTCGGCGGTGCTGGCGATCTCGGCCTGGGCCGTTATTCCGGTCAATGAGGGCTGGGCGATCGCCAACATCAATGTCGGCATCCTCTATGTCTTCGCCATCTCCTCGCTCGAAGTCTATGGCGTGATCATGGGCGGCTGGGCGTCCAACTCGAAATATCCGTTCCTCGGCGCGTTGCGCTCGGCCGCGCAGATGGTGTCCTACGAGGTCTCGATCGGCTTCGTCATCGTCACCGTTCTGCTCACAGTCGGCTCGCTCAACCTCTCCGACATCGTGCTGGCGCAACAGGATGGGCTGGGCACGCGGCTCGGCCTGCCCAACACCTTCCTCGACTGGCACTGGCTGTCGCTGTTCCCGATGTTCATCGTCTTCTTCATCTCGGCGCTGGCCGAGACGAACCGTCCGCCGTTCGATCTGGTGGAGGCGGAATCGGAACTCGTCGCCGGCCACATGGTTGAATATTCGTCGACGCCGTTCCTGCTCTTCTTCCTGGGCGAGTACGTCGCCGTCGTTCTGATGTGCGCACTGGCCACCATCCTCTTCCTCGGCGGCTGGCTGCCACCGTTCAACTTCGCGCCCTTCACCTGGGTGCCGGGATTGATCTGGTTCGTGCTCAAGGTCTGCCTGGTGTTCTTCATGTTCTCGATGGTGAAGGCG
>NZ_RZSC01001216.1:0-1107 GCF_003998155.1 Mesorhizobium sp. M1E.F.Ca.ET.063.01.1.1 | reverse complement strand
GGTGACGGTCGAGGAAGTGGTCGACAATTTCGACGACCTGCACCCCAACCTCACCGTGCTGCCGAGTTGGACGATCGCGGCGATCTCGGTCGTGCCTGGCGGCTCGCATCCCTCCTACACGCATGGCTATTACGAACGCGACAACGCCGCCTATCTCGAATGGGACGAAATCGCCGCCGACCGCGACCGCTTCCAGGCCTGGATCAAGAAGAACGTCATCGAGAGCACGGCGGACGACTTCGCCGCCCGCGTCGAGCATCTGAGGAAAGCCGCATGAGCGACGCCGACAATCCGGGCTTCACCCCGAACGAGATGATGACGATTGCCGCAAGCCGCGCGCTGAGAAACGACGATGTCTGCTTCGTCGGCATCGGCGCGCCATCGGCGGCCTGCAACGTCGCGCGGCTGACGCATGCGCCGGACATCACGCTGATCTATGAAAGCGGCACCATCGGCACAGCGCCCGACGTTCTGCCGCTGTCGATCGGCGACGGCGAATTGTGCGAGACGGCGGTCACCACGGTCGCGGTGCCGGAGATGTTCCGCTACTGGCTGCAGGGTGGCCGCATCTCGATCGGCTTCCTGGGTGCGGCCCAGCTCGACAAGTTCGGCAACATCAACACCACCGTCATCGGCGACTACGCGCATCCCAAGACCCGCCTGCCCGGCGGCGGCGGCGCGCCGGAGATCGCGACCTCGTCAAGAGAGGTTTACATCACCATGGCGCAGTCGAAGCGCAGCATGGTCGAGACGATCGACTTCTTCACCTCCTTCGGCCATGGCGACGGCGGCGATCATCGCCAGCGCCTCGGCATCGACACGGCCGGCCCGACGCTTCTGATCACCGACCTCGCTGTCTGGAAGCCGGACCCTGTTACCAAGGAATTCACCGTCGTGTCGCTGCATCCCGGCGTCACCCGCGAAGAGGTGCAGGCGACTTGTGGCTGGACGGTCAAGTTTGCCGAGGCCCTTGACGAGACGCCGGAGCCGACGGAACTCGAGCTGAAGACATTGCGCGACCTCCAGGCCCGCACCAAGGCGGCGCATCAAGGGACCGCCAAAGGGAAAGCTGCATAGATGACCGACGCCTTCATCTGCGACTACATC
>NZ_RZSC01001215.1:0-1112 GCF_003998155.1 Mesorhizobium sp. M1E.F.Ca.ET.063.01.1.1 | reverse complement strand
CGATCTGTGCCGAGCCCTTGGGCGGCGTCTCCGCCAGCGATATGCTGCCGATGCGCGCCAGGCGCTTGATCGCCTGGTCGTGGCGTTCGAGCCTCTCGCGCGTCGTTGCATTGGCGCCGATCACCGCCAAGGGCGCGATCGCTGCCGGCGGCACGTTCATTTCCGAGCGCACCGAGCGGATGCCCGAGACGAGATCGACCAGCCAGTTGATGTCGGCGGCCGCGTCGTCATCCTCGAAATCCGGCGACGGCCAGGCGGCGTGGCAAAGCAGCGAACCGCGCTCCTTGCCTTCGCCCGCCGTCTGTGCCCAGAGCTCCTCGGTCATGAACGGCATCATCGGATGCAAGAGCTTGTAGATCTCATCGAGCACGAAGGCGACGCAGGCACGGCTCTCAGCCTTGGCGGCTTCGTCCGTACCCATGAACACCGGCTTCAACAGTTCCAGATACCAGTCGCAGAACAGGTTCCACACGAAGCGGTAGGCGGCACCCGCCGCCTCGTTGAAGCGGTAGGTGGTGATGCCCTCGGTGACCGCGCGCGCCGCCCGCGTCAGCTCCGTCAGGATCCAGCGGTTGACCGCGAGCTTGGCGTCGTTCAGCCAGAAATCGTCGTTCCTGGCGACTTCGTTCATCTCGGCAAAGCGCGTCGCGTTCCAGAGCTTGGTGCCGAAATTGCGGTAGCCGGCGATGCGCGCCGGGTCGAGCTTCACGTCGCGCCCCTGCGCCGCCATCACGGTCAGGGTGAAGCGCAGCGCGTCGGCGCCATACTCGTCGATCAGATCGAGCGGGTCGATGACGTTGCCTTTCGACTTCGACATCTTCTGCCCGTTCTTGTCGCGCACGAGCGCGTGCACATAGACGGTGTGGAACGGCTCCTCGTCCATGAAGTGCAGACCCATCATCATCATGCGGGCAACCCAGAAGAAGATGATGTCGAAGCCGGTGACCAGCACATCGGTCTGATAGTAGGTCTTCAGCTCCTGCGTCTCGTCGGGCCAGCCAAGCGTCGAGAACGGCCACAGCGCCGAGGAGAACCAGGTATCGAGAACGTCCTCGTCGCGCGTCAGGATCTCGCCCGGCTGGAAATTCTCCAGCTTGTCCTCGACCCAGGCC
>NZ_RZSC01001214.1:0-1112 GCF_003998155.1 Mesorhizobium sp. M1E.F.Ca.ET.063.01.1.1 | reverse complement strand
AGCCAGTCCTGATTGAAGATTGTGTCCAGGTACTTGGTCCCACTGTCACATGCCAGGGTGACGATGCATGATCCAACCGGCGCTTCACGGGCCACGCCAAGAGCCTCGTAGATCGCCCCGCCAGTCGAGCCGCCGACCAGCAGCCCGTGCCTCTGCGCCAAGTAGTGGCATATCGAAAAAGCCTTGTCGTCCGCGATTTTTCGGCCCCGATCTATCACATCGTAATCGATCACAATGCCCACATTTGCCCCTTCAGGCGTACCTGTACCCGATTGAAGGTACTGCCCTCCGTGACCGCCAAAGATGATACTTCCGGCGGGTTCGACGCCAATCACCTGGACACCTGGGATATGCAGCCTCAGTTGACGGGCAGTCCCGCAAAGTGATCCGCCGGTACCGATGGCCGAAACAAAATGCGTGATTGTCGGGCCGAGATCCTCTAGCAACTCAGCCGCTAGCCCGCGGTAGCCGTCGGCGTTGGCGGGATTGTTGTGCTGTTCGGTCCAGTAAGCATCCTCTTCAACGGCAACCCGCCTAGCTTGCTCGTCGCGCTGGTCAGTGGCCAGTGCGCCGTCGTCGTTGCCAACGATTTGGACACTGCTGCCAAATGCACGAACAGTAAGAATCTTGTCGAGACTTGCATGGGAGTCCATGAGAGCAGTGAAGTCGAGTCTACGCACGGCGGAGATCATAGCCAACGCACTGGCCGTATTGCCTGACGAAGATTCGACAATTCCCATGGTTGGCTTATCTTGCGTGATAGGCAGGTTGTCGACCATGCTCAACGCCATCCGGTCCTTCATCGAGCCAGTAGGATTGAACATTTCCAGCTTAATAAAAAGCTGGACCTCACCGCCTCGCAAAGGAAGTTGCAGCAAGGGCGTCCGTCCAATGGTTTCAAGAATGCTATCGACTATCAACGGGGGGTCTTCCTTTGCGAAGGGATTTCGTCGGCTAAGATCGTCCATGCGGACGAACGCCGGACAGCGGCAATCTTTCTTGGTAAGGGAATTTGGTGGAATGAACTCTCATTCGAATCCATTTGGTAACCGGCGGTGTTGGTGAAGACGACGAGATCACCAGCGGAAACCGCGCTCTCGACTGCCAGGGCG
>NZ_RZSC01001213.1:0-1114 GCF_003998155.1 Mesorhizobium sp. M1E.F.Ca.ET.063.01.1.1 | reverse complement strand
GCCAAAAGGGCGCTTATTCGCGTATAAGCTCACAGGATCGGCAATGAAGGCATTTTTCGTGCAGATAAAGTGCGATCTGGGCAAGGCCTATGAGGTCGCCAGCGCGCTCGCCGATGCCGAGATCGCCTCCGAGATCTATTCGACCGCCGGCAATTACGACCTGCTCGCAAAATTCTATGTCGATGACGAGGAAGACGTCGGCCACTTCGTCAATGAGAGGGTGCAGATTCTGCCCGGAATCAAGGACACCTTCACCATCGTCACCTTCCGGGCATTCTGACCGCGCCTGCCTTGCTCGGGCACGAGGCAGCGCCTGACCTCAGCCCGGCGGCTCTGCCTTAATCTTAGGCAACTTCGACATAACGATCGCCGACGCTCGCCAAATCATCGATTGCGCTTGATTTTCTCCAGCCGGGCCAGTGAAATGGTTTCACAGGGGAGTATGCGATTGGCAGCGTTCGACGAAATGGCTCCGGAAGTCTCCGGATTGAGAAGACCATACCAGGCTTACGATCGCTGGCTGAAGGAACAGGACCCGGCCAGGCTCACCCAGAAAATGCAGGACGCCGAGCGTGTCTTCCGCAAGACGGGCATCACCTTCGCCGTCTATGGCGAACAGGAGGCCTCCGAGCGGCTGATCCCCTTCGACATCGTTCCGCGCATCATTTCCGGCCAGGAATGGCGCCGGCTGACGCAAGGCATCGAGCAGCGGGTGCAGGCGCTCAATGCCTTTCTCGACGACATCTACCACCGTCAGGAGATCCTGCGCGCGGGGCGTGTTCCCAAGGAGCTGGTGGCGAAGAATGAGGCCTTCCTGCCCGAGATGATCGGTGTGAGGCCGCCGGCCGGCGTCTACACCCACATCATCGGCGTCGACATCGTCCGCATCAGCGAGAACGAATTCTATGTGTTGGAGGACAATGCCCGCACGCCTTCCGGCGTCTCCTACATGCTGGAGAACCGCGAGACGATGATGCAGCTCTTTCCGGAGCTCTTCCAGCAGATCAAGGTGCAGCCGGTCGAGAACTATCCGCAGCTGTTGCGCCAGTCGCTCGCCGCGGTGCGGCCGCAGAGCACCAAGGGCGCGCCGACCATCGCCGTGCTGACGCCGGGC
>NZ_RZSC01001212.1:0-1115 GCF_003998155.1 Mesorhizobium sp. M1E.F.Ca.ET.063.01.1.1 | reverse complement strand
GTTCCCAGGCATGCTGGTTGCGGCGCGCAAGGCCGGCAAGGTGGTCGGCTTCTTCCGCGGCATGTTCTCCAGCAAGCTGCAGGAACTGGCCTGCGGCGTGCCGGAACTCGACGCCAGCTACGAGTTCCGCACCGACAATGTCGACGCGGCGAGGCCGCTGGTCACCGGACGCCTGGCCAGCGCGCTGACCTGGCTCGGCGAGACATGGCCTTACGACCAGGCCCGGGTGGCGCTGAGCGGCAGCGACGGTTTTCTGTTGATGCCGCGGTCGAAGAACTTCTTCGAGCTGCCGGATATCTCCGTGCCGATCGACTACAACACCCATGTCGCGCCGATGATCGCCGATCTCGGCGCCATGCTTGCCACGGCGGCGCTGGTACGCAAGATCGGGGCGAAGGACGAAGCGGCCGGATGACGCGCTTCGCTCAGCAATCGAAGCCGTACTGGGTGCGCATGTAGTCAGCCTCTTCCTTCGACATTTTCTTGAACATCACGCAGACGGTGAAGCTGCCGACCTGATGGCCGTCCCTGGTGTATCCCCAATCGGAAATATCGTCCCTGGTGAATTCGATGTTCTGGCCGAAGACGACGTTGCGGACGAGTTCCGGCTCGTTCGCCAATATGCCGACGAAGCCGGTGGCGGTGCGCTTGAAGGGGATGACCCAGAAATGCTCCGTCACATTTCCGTCCACGACCATGACCTTCAGCTTGAACTTGTCGGCTCCCGGCGGCGGAGCTTCGGACAGAGCCAGGAAGTCGTCCAGGCTGGATCGCGCCTGCGCAATCGCTGCCGCCATCTCGGCATCGTCGGGGGCGACCATCACGGTCTTGTCGTCGCCCTGATCCGAGTCTTGCGCTCGAACCTGCAAGGGTGCGAGCGCCAGCAGCAGGCATAGTGCGGCGCGAACGGTAAAGGTCATGAAGCCCCCCGACTCCGGATAGGCGACAATCTTCCCGCATCGGGCCGGCATTATCAATTGGGATCAATTGGGAGGAGCGTCGAGATTTCCAGCCGTAGTCATTGCCACCCGACCGGTATCAGGCCCAGCGTTTCCGACGACGGCCTATGTTGACCCGCGGGGGGGCGTCGCTTTTTCCCCGGGAATGCCCTACAG
>NZ_RZSC01001211.1:0-1117 GCF_003998155.1 Mesorhizobium sp. M1E.F.Ca.ET.063.01.1.1 | reverse complement strand
GAGGAAGTCGGCGACCTGGCGGTGGACGGGACGCTGGTAGATTTCCTTCGGCGAAGCGACCTGGGCGATGCGACCGCCGAACATGACGGCGATGCGGTCCGACATCGCCAAAGCCTCATACTGGTCGTGAGTGACAAGCACGAAGGTGATGCCGACGGCCTGCTGCAGGCGGCGCAGCTCGACCTGCATCTGCTCGCGCAGCTTCTTGTCGAGCGCCGAGAGCGGCTCGTCCAGCAGCAGCACCTTGGGGCGCATGACCAGCGCGCGGGCAAGCGCGACGCGCTGACGCTGGCCGCCGGAGAGTTCGGTGGCGCGGCGCTTGCCGAGGCCGGTCAGCGACACCTGCGCCAGCGCCTCCTCGACGCGGCGTTTTTCTTCGCCGGCATGCAGCTTCAGGCGCTTCAGCCCATAAGCGACATTCTGCTCGACATTGAGGTGCGGGAAGATCGCGTAGCTCTGGAATACCATGTTGGTCGGCCGCCGGTTGGCGGGGATGCCGTCCATCGGCTGGCCGTCGACGGCGATCGAGCCGCTGGTCGGCGTGTCGAAGCCGGCGATCATGCGCAAAAGCGTGGTCTTGCCGCAGCCGGAAGGCCCGAGCAGCGAGAAGAACTCGCCTTCCCGGATGTTGAGCGAGGCATCGTCCAGCGCCTTGAAGGTGCCGTAGCTGCGCGTGACGTCGCGGATCTCGATCATGGTGCGTTCCGATTGGGTGCGCTCGGATTGGACCCGCTCAAGCATAGAGGCCTCCCTCGCTCTGGGTGCGTCTGGCCGCCCGGCGGCGCAGGATTTCGGCAAAGGTCATCAGCACGAAGGACGCCACCAGCAGCAAGGTACCGAGCGCCAGAACGCCGGGCAGCTTGGCCGCGAAGCGCAGCTGGCCCCAGATGTAGATCGGCAGCGTCGCCTCGGTGCCGGTCAGGAAGAAGGCGATGATGAACTCGTCGAGCGAGATGGTGAAGCAGACGAGCAGGCTGGAAATGATGGCCGGCGCCACCATCGGCAGCGTCACCCGCCGGAAGGTGCCGAAGGCGCTTTCGCCGAGATCGGCGGAGGCTTCCTCGAGGCTGCGGTCGAAACCTTCGAAACCGGAGGTCAGCACCGTCATCGAATAGGG
>NZ_RZSC01001210.1:0-1118 GCF_003998155.1 Mesorhizobium sp. M1E.F.Ca.ET.063.01.1.1 | reverse complement strand
GCCGTGCTTGACGCAAACAGGCTTTTGATGTCGATACGGCGCAAAAGAGGTTCCGCATGAACGCGCTGCCAGCAAATCCGCCGGACGAAGGCCGTGTCGCGCTCGAACAGCTCCGGCACGGTCATGCGCGATACGCTCTCTATCTCCTGATCGCTGTCGATGAAGGGCAGCGAGAGCATCGCCGCCACCTTGCGGCCGATCGCCGTCTTGCCGGCACCCATCAGGCCGACAAAGATGATGGAGCGGCTGCCGAGCCTTTCGAGCAGCGCGACACGGCCTTCGTCCGGCGGATTTGCTGGCAGCGCGTTCATGCGGAACCTCTTTTGCGCCGTATCGACATCAAAAGCCTGTTTGCGTCAAGCACGGCGCCGCAAGCAAACAGGATCGTGCGGCTTTCCAACGGAACCTTCGCCGACAAAATCCTTCGTCCTTGAATTGGTCGGATTGGCGTCCCATAAGGGCACAGGGTTTGGAAACGCAAAAACAAGAAGACGGGCGAAAGCTGAATGCCGACATTGTTTCGCTTTGTCGTGACGCTGGCGGTTCTTGCAGGCATTGCCTATGGCGCGATGTTCGCGCTGGCGATGTTCGTCGAGCCGAAGAAGGCGGAAATGAGCGTGCGCATTCCGGCGGAAAAGCTCAATCCGAAGAAGAACTGATCCCGGCCAGATGAACAGCGCCGCCCGCATCGAAGCCTTCCTGGAGATGATGAGCGCCGAGCGGGGGGCGGCCGAGAACACGCTTTCCTCCTATCGCCGTGACCTCGAAGACGCTTCCGCCTCGATCGGCGGCGGGCTGGCGGGAGCGGGAGCGGCCGACATCCGCGCCTATCTCGACGACATCGCGGCCAGAGGCTTCGCTCCGACCTCGCAGGCGCGAAAATTATCGGCGATCCGCCAGTTCTTCAAATTCCTCTATGCCGAAGGACTGCGCGGCGACGACCCGACCGGCACGCTGGACAGCCCAAAGAAGGGCCGACCGCTGCCGAAGACGATGACCGAAGCCGAGACCGGCCGCCTGCTCGACCGCGCGGCCGAGGAAGCGGGCGGTGCCGCGCCGGGCGGCGACCGGCTGGCGGCGCTGCGCCTGCATGCGCTGGTCGAGGTGCTCTATGCCAC
>NZ_RZSC01000120.1:0-11733 GCF_003998155.1 Mesorhizobium sp. M1E.F.Ca.ET.063.01.1.1 | reverse complement strand
CATGATCCTCAGTGCTCCCAGAAATAGACGGTGGACGGCTCCGGTTCCCAAACCCTGGCTTCCTCAATGCCAGGCAGATTCGCCAATGCGCGATATTCCGAACCGAAGGCGACATACTGGTCGGTCTCGGCCATGACAGCGGGCTTGCAGGCGATCGGATCGCGCACGACGCCGAAGCCGTTCTTGGTGCCGACGACGAAGGTGAAGAAGCCGTCGAGGTCGTCCAGGCTGCTTTGCAGCGCCTCGCCGAGATTCTGCCCGTGAGCGATCTTGGACGAGAGGTAGGCGGCCGCGACTTCGGTGTCGTTCTCGGTCTCGAAGCGCATTCCGTCGCGGATCAGCTCGCGGCGAAGATTGTTGTGGTTCGAGAGCGAGCCGTTATGCACAAGGCACTGATCCGGGCCGGTCGAGAAGGGATGCGCGCCCAGCGTGGTAACGGCGGACTCGGTCGCCATGCGTGTGTGACCGATGCCGTGGCTGCCACCCATCCTGGCCAGGTCGAACCGCTTGACCACGTCGGCCGGCAGACCGACTTCCTTGTAGATCTCGATCGCCTCGCCGACGCCCATGAGGCGCACATTTGGACGTAGCTCGGCGATCGCAGCGCGGGCTTCCTCGAGCTTGTCAGCGGGGACATCGAGGACGGCATGGGTCGACTTCACGATCGACGAGACCTTGGCCCCGATCTTCTTGCTGAGTTCGACTTCGAGCCCTTCGAAATCAGCCTTGGGGGTCGATGACTGGATGGTGATCTTGCCGTGCCCGGCCGCTCCACTGTCATAGATAGCTATGCCGGCGCTGTCCGGCCCCCTGTCGGTCAACGAGACCAGCATTTCCGACAGCAGAGCGCCTAACTTGGGTTCAAGCGATTTGTCTTTCAGGAACAGTCCAACAATCCCACACATCCCGTCACCTCCATTGGTTGTTACCTGACATGGAGGCTAGCAGGTTCCCCACTGCAATTCAACTGTCATGAATTTTTTTTTCCTCTAGAAAAACACAAACTCGTAGGAACCGGTTAAGATCCGGACCCTCGCGTTGAAAGCCACCGGTCTGGCGGAGATCCGTGACGTCTGCCGCAGGGCAACTCAAAGAGCGGCAGATGACGGCGCGTAGGTTTGACGCGCGAAGCTGGACACGCGACGGCGCCTGCGCAGCCCACGCATCCATAGCCAGTGTTGGAATGAACGGCGGATTACGTCAGCCGTTTCCGCGCCCGTGGGGATAAGAGATGATTGACAAATATCGCATCGGCAAATGCGTCAATTCTTCTGGACCGTGCGGCGCGTCGGCGTCGAAGAACAGACTATCACCCGGCGTCATCCGGTAAAGATTGTTGCCGTGGCGATACACGACCTCGCCTTCCAGCATGTAGAGGAATTCCATGCCGTCATGCTGGAAGGTCGGGAAGACATCGGAGTCTTCTGTCAGCGTAATGAGATAGGGTTCGACGACAACTCCGCTCGAATCCGAACCGATATGGCCCAGCAACGTATACTGGTGTCCGGCACGCGTACCGCGTCGTTCGACATCCACGCCCGATCCCGCTTTGACGAAGACGGCCTTGCGCTCTTCCTCAAAACCGCGAAAAAATGCAGTCACCGGCACGCCCAGCGCGCGCGATAGCGCCTGCAGCGTGGTCAATGACGGCGAGGTGATGCCGTTCTCGATCTTGGACAGCATGCCGACCGAAAGACCCGTGGTGACGGCGAGATCGGCAACGGTGATGCCCAGTTTCTTGCGAAAGGCGCGAACCTCGTGGCCGATCGCAACCTCGAGCACGTTCTCGCGCGTGTCGCGAACGGCGTGGGGATCCTGGCTGAGAGGCTTGCCGCGTGGCGGCGGCGGAGAGCTGGCGATTACCGGTCCTGCCATTTTAACCGGAGTCAGCACCTTGCCGCCCTTCTTCTCCGCCTTTACCGCCTGCATTTTACCCGCCTTAGCCGTCGCCATGTTCACTGCCGTTGGTTGATTCATTTTACCAACAGTAAACATCTTTAGCTGAGGATACAACTCAGGATAATTGACGAGAAGGCGACGCCTGAGCGCCCACGGCTGCTGAGGCTATTTCATCAGCAGTATTTGCAGGTCGGCGACATTTGTCCCGGTCGGCCCCGTGAGAAGCAAATCGCCTGAAGTCGCCAATGCAGGGTAGGAATCGTTGTTTCTCAGATGGGCTTCTGGCTTGCAGCCATGCCGGCGCATCCGTTCTGTTGATCCGGGATCGACAAGGGCGCCCGCCGCGTCTGTCGGTCCGTCCCGACCGTCGGTGCCACCACTGAGAAAGACCCATGGACGCCGGATCGGTTGTCGTTCATTTAGAAGGGCAAACCGAAGAGCCAGTTCCTGGTTGCGCCCGCCTCTCCCGCTTCCGCGTACCCTCACAGTCGTCTCTCCTCCGGCGACGATTGCCACCGGCCCCTCGTGTCTCGCCGTGACCAGGGCGAGGCCGTGAAGAGCATGGGCCGCCTCCGAAACATCTCCGTTCAGCCAGTCGGCGGCCTTGATGACCGTGAAATAGCGCTCTTTGGCGCTATCCATCATGCGCTGCAGGCTGATGGCGTTGCTGCCGATCACGACATTTTCGACATGATCAAAGCTCGCACATGCGCGATCTTCGCCAGCAACCAGATCGTCCAGTTGCCTGCGCATAATCGCGGGAAGCACCTTAAGCAGGTTGTGACGTCGAAGAACAATGACGGCGTCGGAAACACCGGTCGCGGGCTTTGCCGTAGGCCCGCTAGCGATTGTGGCGACATCGTCGCCGGGCACGTCCGAGAGTACCAGCGACAGCGTCTTGGCGCCTGACGTCAGTTCCGCGAGACGCCCGCCCTTCAGTCTTGAGAAGATCTGTCTTACAGCATTGATTTCGGAAATGTCGGCGCCACAACGAACCAGGGCTTCGTTGAGTGCCACCTTATCGGCAAGTGAAATACCCGGCGCAGGCGCGCAGACGAGGGCTGAGCCCCCGCCACTAATCAGTAGCAGCATGAGGTCCTCAGGCGACGCCGAGCGCACGGCCTCTTCAATCGCCCTGCCGGCTTCGAGGCTTCCCTCGTCAGGCAACGGATGACCGCCGACAATGACCTCAATGCCCTCGATGTCCAACACGTTTTCGCGACTGGTGACCACGCACGCCCTGCGCAGTTTGTCCCCGACGAAACGCAGCGCCGTCCCTGTCATCAGGCACGCCGCTTTGCCCAAGGCAATCAGGATGACGCCGCGAGCGGCGGCGATGTCGGACTCTCTTGCTTTCAAGGCGGACGCGACCGCCGCCTCGGGATCGGATGCGGCAATGCCTTGGCGAAACAGCTGGAACGCCTGCATCCGCAGCTCAACCCAGGAGGAAGCCGAGCTGTCGAGGCTCATCACACGACCCGATCCGGCACCGGGCGCCCGTCGAAGAACGCGACCAGATTCTCCACTGCCTGCATTCCCATGGCCACCCGGGTCTCCTTGGTAGCACTGCCGAGGTGCGGCAAAAGCACGACGTTTTCCATATGCTTCAGCGGCTCTGGAATTTGAGGTTCGCCGTCAAAAACGTCGAGCCCGGCACCGGCGATCTCGCCGCGCCTTAGCGCTTCGATCAAGGCGTTTTGGTCGACCACGTCACCGCGGGCGGTGTTGATGAGAAAGGCGCCACGTTTCATCGCAGCCAGGCGGGAAGCATTGATAAGGTGCCGGTTCTCAGTGCCGCCAGGACAGTGAAGCGACACGAAGTCCGCCTGTGCCAGCACCTCCTCCACGCTCGACAGTTGTCTGGCTCCCATGGCAACGATTTCTTCGTCGTCCACTTTCGAGCGATTGTAAAAGACCACGTTCATGCCGAAGCCGAACCGCGCGCGTTGGGCGGTCGCTTTGCCGATCCGGCCCATTCCAATGATCCCAAGCGTTTTGCCGGAGACCTTCGAGCCGATCATGTGCGTCGGACACCAACCGGGCCATTCGCCGGCGCGCAACTGACGTTCGCCCTCGCCCGCCCGACGAGCGACCGAAAGCATCAGGCACATGGCGATGTCGGCAGTGCAATCGGTCAGCACGCCGGGAGTGTTGGTCACGGCGATCTCGTGCCTGCGTGCAGCGTCGATATCGATATGACTGAAGCCGACGCCGAAATTGGCAATGACCTTGGTTCGAACCTTGGTTTCAGGGAAGACAGACGCCGACAAATTGTCACTGACAGTCGGCAAAATCGCTTCAAAATCCCGGAACGCAGCCCTGAGCTCATTGGAAGTCAGCGGCGTATCATACCGATTGAGCGTTGCGTCGAACCGCTCAGCAAGTACCTGCTCGACGGCCGCGGGCCAGCGGCGCGTGACTATGACGCGTGGTCTCATCTGAATCCCCTCATCAACGGAAGGATGATCGTTAACGCCGCTTCAGAACCGGTCAGGCAACCTTTTTCCGTTGCCCAAGCACGTTCGCGATGGTCGAGCCAAATGCGGCCGGCGTCGGCACGATGACGACGCCGGCGTCCTTCAGGATCTCGACCTTCTCCTGCGCCGACTCGCCGAAGGCCGAGATGATGGCGCCGGCATGGCCCATGCGGCGCCCCTTCGGTGCCGAAAGCCCGGCGATGTAGGCAATCAGCGGCTTCGTCATGTTGTGCCTGGCCCATTCGGCAGCCTCGACCTCCTGCGGTCCGCCGATCTCGCCGATCATCACCACGGCGTCGGTTTCGTCGTCCTGCTCGAACAGTTCCAGGATGTCCTTGAAGGACGAACCGTTGATCGGATCGCCGCCGATGCCGACGCTGGTCGACACACCGATGCCCAGCGCCTTCATCTGCGAAGCGGCCTCGTAGCCGAGCGTGCCGGAGCGGCCGACGATGCCGACGCGGCCGGGGAGATAGATGCTGCCGGGCATGATGCCCATCAGCGCCTGTCCGGGCGTGATGACGCCGGCGCAGTTCGGCCCGACGAGGCGCATGCGGTCCTCGAAGCGGTAGCGGCGCATGTAGCGCTTGACCTGCATCATGTCTTGCGAGGGGATGCCGTCGGTGATGCACACGCAAAGCTTGATGCCGGCATCCGCCGCTTCCATGATCGAATCGGCGGCGAAGGGCGGCGGCACGAAGACGATGCTGGCCTCGGCGCGGGTCTCGCGCACCGCGCCCTTGACGGTGTTGAAGACGGGCAGGCCGAGATGCGTCTGGCCGCCCTTGCCGGGGGTGACGCCGCCGACCAGCTTGGTGCCGTAACGCTTCATGTCCTCGGCATGGAAGCTGCCGATCTTGCCGGTAAAACCCTGGACGATGACGCGCGTGCTGCGGTTGAGCAGGATTGCCATTTTCTCGACCTCCCTCAGGCTGCTTTTTTCTTGGCGGCTTCGCGCCAGGCGGCGACGGCCTTTTCGGCGGCTTCGGCGAGCGTGTCGGCGACGATTACCGCCTCGCCAGATTCGGCCAGGATCTTGCGTCCCTCCTCGACCTTGGTGCCGGAGAGCCGCACTACCAGCGGCACGTCGACGCCGACCTCGCGGATCGCCTTGATGACGCCTTCGGCCACCCAGTCGCAGCGGTTGATGCCGGCGAAGATGTTGACCAGGATGATCTCGACATTCTTGTCGCCGAGCACGGCGCGGAAGGATTTCGCCACCCGCTCGGGCGAGGCGCCGCCGCCGATGTCGAGGAAGTTGGCCGGCTCGCCGCCGGCGATCTTGATCATGTCCATCGTCGCCATGGCGAGACCGGCGCCGTTGATGATGCAGCCGATATTGCCGTCGAGGCCGACATAGGAGAGGCCGCGGTCGCTGGCGAAGGTCTCGCGCGGGTCTTCCTGGCTCTTGTCGCGCAGCTCCGAGATTTCCGGTCGGCGAAACAGCGCGTTCTCGTCGAACGACATTTTTGCATCGAGCGCGACCAGGTTGCCGTCGCGGGTCACCACCAGCGGATTGATCTCCAGCATCGAGGCGTCGTAGTCGCGGAACACCTGGTAGCAGCCGAGGATGGTTTCGGTGGCCTTGCCGATCAGATTGCTTTCAAGCCCGAGGCCGAAGGCGATCTCGCGCGCCTGGAAGCCCTGCATGCCGACGCCGGGATCGACCGTGGCGCGGATGATCGAATTCGGCTTCTTTTCGGAGATGTCCTCGATCTCCATACCGCCGGCGGCCGATGCCACGATCATGACGCGCTCTTCCTTGCGGTCGAGCACGAAGCCGAGATAGAGCTCCTGGGCGATGTCGACCGCCTCTTCGAGATAGAGCCGCGAGATCAGCTTGCCGCGCGGGCCGGTCTGTTGCGTCACCAGCTTGCGGCCGAGCATGGCCTCCGCCGCGTTGGAGATCTCCTCGTCATTGGAGCAGAGCTTGATGCCGCCGGCCTTGCCGCGCGCGCCGGAATGAACCTGCGCCTTCAGCACCCATTTCGAGCCGCCGATCTCGCGCGCCCGGTAGGTCGCCTGCTCAGGGCTGTAGGCGAGGCCGCCGCGCGGCACATGCACGCCGTGGCGGGCGAGCAGTTCTTTGGCCTGGTATTCATGAATGTCCATTCTATCCTCCCGAAAACTTTCAGTGGGCTGCTGCCTGTGCCTGGCCGGCGCGCTCGATCGCCTCGCTCACCACCAGCACGTTGCGCGCCATGCGTTCGGACGCGGCGTCGATCATCTTGCCGTCGAGTGCCGCGGCACCCTTGCCGAGCGCCTCGGCTTCTTTGAGCACTTCGAGGATGCGCCTGGCACGCGTGACCTCCTTTTCCGGCGGCGAGAACACGTCGTTGGCCAAAGCGATCTGCGAGGGATGGATCGCCCATTTGCCTTCGATGCCGAGGGCAGCCGCGCGTCTCGCAGCCGCCGTGTAACCTTCCGGATCAGAGAAATCGCCGAACGGTCCGTCGATGGCGCGCAGGCCGTAGGCTCGGCATGCGACCGTCATCCGCGACAGGGCGAAATGCCACTGGTCGCCGGGATAGTCGGGGTTCAGCCCGCCGATGTTGACGGTGCGCGCCTTGTTGCTGGCGGCATAGTCGGCGACGCCGAAATGCATTGCCTCCAGCCGGCCGGGCGTGGCGGCGATCGCCTCGACATTGGCCATGCCCAGCGCCGTCTCGATCAGGGCTTCGAGGCCGACGCGGGTCTTAAAACCATTGGCCATCTCGATCTGGTTGACCAGCGCTTCGACCATATAGAGGTCGGCGGGAACGCCGACCTTCGGCACCAGGATCGTGTCCAGCCGGTCGCCGGCCTGTTCCATCACGTCGACCACGTCGCAGTACATATAATGGGTGTCGAGGCCGTTGATCCGCACCGAGACTGTCTTGCCCTTGGCGCGCCAGTCGATGTCGTTGAGCGCCTGAATGATGTTCTTGCGGGCGCGCTCCTTGTCGGGCGGCGCGACAGCGTCCTCGATGTCGAGGAAGACGAAGTCGGCGGCGCTGTTCGCCGCCTTGTCGATCATTTCCGGGCTCGAGCCCGGAACGGCCAGTTCGCTGCGCTGCAGCCTCAGTTTCTTGAGGTGGTTGATGGTGTGGCTCATCGTCCGCTCCTCACGCCGCCTCGGCGACCGGCATCGCGGCGGTGCGCCTGAAATGCTCGATCGCGGCCGCCACGCCCGAACCCGGCGCCAGGCGGACACCGCAGTCGAGCAGCGCCAGTTCGGCGGCGGAGAGCGATGCAAGCACCATCACCTCGTTCAGCCAGCCGAGATGGCCGATGCGGAAGACCTTGCCGGCCACCTTGTTGAGGCCGCCGCCGAGCGAGGTCTGGTAGGCGCGGTAGGCGCGCTTGACGACTTCGGCGCTGTCGATGCCTTCCGGCACCAGGATGGCGCTCACCGTATCGGAATGCCATTGCGGTGCCTTGGCGCACAGCTTCAGCCCCCAGGCGTCGACCGCCTTGCGCACGCCTTCCGCCAGGCGATGGTGGCGGGCGAAGATGTTGTCCAGGCCTTCCTCGGCGATGAGATCGAGCGAGGCGCGCAGGCCGCGCAGCAATTGCGTGGCGGGCGTGTAGGGGAAGTAGCCGGTATCGTTGGCGCGGATCATGTCCTCGAAGGAGAAGTAGCAGCGCCGGTGGGTTGCCACCCGCGACGCGGCGAGCGCCTTCTTGCTGACCGACAGGAAGCCGAGTCCGGCCGGCAGCATGAAGCCCTTCTGCGAGCCGCTGACCGCGCAGTCGACGCCCCATTCCTCCTGGCGGAAGTCGATCGAGCCGATCGACGAGACCCCGTCGACGAAGAGAAGGGCAGGGTGGTTCGTTGCATCGAGCGCGGCGCGGCAGCCGGCGACGTCGCTGGTGACACCGGTCGCGGTTTCGTTCTGGGTGCAGAACACCGCCTTGATGCGATGCGCCTTGTCCGCGCGGAGCCTTTCCGCATAGAGGTCGAGCGGGACGCCCGTTCCCCATTCGCAGTCGATGACGTCGACCTCGAAGCCAAGACGCTCGGCCATGTCGACCCACAGATGCGAGAACTGCCCGAAGCGCGACATCAGCACCCGGTCGCCGGGGCTGAGCACGTTGGTCATCGCCGCTTCCCAGGCGCCGGTGCCTGACGAGGGGTAGATGAAGACGCGGCCGGTCTCGTTCTTGAAGACCTTTTTGATGTCCTCGAACAGCGGCAGCGTGAGATTGGGGAAGGAAGCGGCGCGCATGTCTTCCATCGGCAGGTTCATGGCCTGCCGGACTTCCTCCGGAATATTGGTCGGTCCTGGGATGAAAAGATGGGTAAACCCGGCCATGCGCGAACTCCTCCGATCGTTTGGGATTGTCAGGGGAGTGTCGTTCGCGCGGCGTGTCGCAACAACACCTTGCCGGGTAAGTTGTCGCCACGGGCGGGTAGGGCGGACCTACCCGGTCCGCCTACCCGAAAGGCGATTTGGAGGTGCGGCGCTTCTCGTTCGCATAGAGCGCGACGGCCATGGCGCGGTTGCGCACGTCGAGCTTGTCGTAGAGATTCTTGAGATGGTACTTTACCGTGTTCTCCGAGATCCCGGTCCGGGTCGCGATCTGGAGATTGGTCCAGCCATCGGACAGCACCGCAAGCAGCTCGCGCTCACGCACGGTGAGCTGCGACAGCGGCGTGTCGTTGACCTTGTTGATGTCGATGTAAGGAATGCAGATCCGCCCATGCGCGACCGCCAGGATCGTCTCGAAGATGATCGACGGGTCGTCGAACTGGAAGCAGTAGCCCTGGGCGCCCAACCGCACGCATTGCTTCAGGATGCCGATGTCGTGGTCGTTGGAGAACACCGTGACGCGAACATCGAGCTTGCGATTCTGGACTTCCGCCAGAATGTCGGCGCCGTCCATGTCGGCGAGCTTCCAGCCGATCACGGCGACATCGAACCTGGTGTTCGCCGCCAGCTCGAGGAATTGCGCGCCGCTCTGAACGGAGCTCACCAGCTCGAAACGCCCATCGCATTCCAGCATTTCGCGGAGCGCCGACACAACGAGCGGATTGCGCTCGGCAACGACGACGCGCACGCGCCTCGAGCCAACTGCTTCGTTCGTTTTCCGGGACTTGAGGTTCAAGGCCTGCCGATTGTCCTGTCGATCTTGCGCCGTCTGCAGGCCTTCTGGACCTGCTATGATGACAATTCTGCCCCAACGGCGCGGCGGCGCTCTTTCCGCAGCGACATGCGCTGTCGCGTCGCCTGAAGCCGAAAATTGCCCTGCCATCAGGTCGCGTCGAAGGCGTCACGGCGCATATTTCGCTGAATATTCCGCGTGCTAGCGCAACGATTTCGCAAGACGAATCGCATCACGGCCCTATCTGCCGCGTTGGCATCGGATTTTCCCGAAATGCGGTTTCCACTTTTCGGGATCATGCTCTAGACGTGATTCGCACCCTTTCCGGATTCCTGTTGGCGGGAGGCGCTGGTGGAAGGCCAGGACATAGAGACGACGACCGGCGCCAGGGCCGCCGAGGAGCACTACGCCGACATCTATGGCGAGGATGGGGCCGTCCGTTCTTCCTTCCTCGCCCAGATCGGCGCGGCGATCGCCGACCGCGACACGCTGACCCTGAAGCGTGAAGTCGACGACCTGCATCAGTCCGAACTGGGCGATCTGCTAGAGGCGCTGCATCCCGAACAGCGCCGGGCCCTGGTCGAGTTGCTGGGTTCCGATTTCGACTTCTCCGCGCTGACCGAGGTCGACGAGGCTATCCGCCTCGATATCGTCGACAACCTGCCCAACGAGCAGATCGCGCAGGCGGTGCAGGAACTCGATTCCGACGACGCCGTCTACATCCTGGAGGACCTCGACCAGGAGGACCAGGACGAGATCCTGTCGCAACTGCCGTTCACCGAGCGCATCAGGCTCAGGCGCGCGCTCGACTATCCGGAAGAGACGGCCGGCCGGCGCATGCAGACGGAGTTCGTCGCCGTGCCGCCGTTCTGGACCATCGGCCAGACCATCGACTACATGCGCGAGGACAAGAACCTTCCGGACCGCTTCAGCCAGATCTTCGTCATCGACCCGAGCTTCAAGCTGCTCGGCGCCATCGACCTCGACCAGATCCTGCGCACCAAGCGCGCGGTCAAGGTCGAGGATGTGATGCACGAGACGCGACATGCCATCCCTGCCACCATGGATCAGGAAGAGGCGGCGCGGGAGTTCGAGCAGTACGATCTGCTCTCGGCCGCCGTGGTCGATGAGAACGAGAGGCTGGTCGGCGTGCTCACCATCGACGACGTGGTCGACGTCATCCAGCAGGAAGCGGAGGAAGACCTCTTGCGCATGGGCGGCGTCGGCGACGAAGAGCTGTCGGATACCATCGCGGCGACATCGCGCTCGCGCGTTCCATGGCTGCTGGTCAATCTTGGCACGGCCTTCATCTCGGCCTCGGTGATCAGCGTGTTCGGCGCGACGATCGAGGAAATGGTGGCGCTTGCCGCACTGATGCCGATCGTCGCCTCACTGGGCGGCAATGCCGGCACCCAGACGATGACGGTGACCGTGCGCGCGCTCGCCACGCGCGACCTCGATATCTACAATGCCGGCCGCGTCATTCGCCGCGAGGTCATGGTCGGCCTGCTCAACGGCGGGATCATTGCGACCATCCTCGGTCTGGTCGCCGGCATCTGGTTTCACAATCCCGACCTCGGTTTCGTCATCGCCGCGGCGATGATCCTCAATATGTTGGCCGCGGCACTCGGCGGCATCCTCATCCCACTGTTTCTCGACAAGCTCGGTGCCGATCCGGCAATTTCGTCCTCGATCTTCACGACAATGATCACCGACGTTATCGGCTTCCTCGCCTTCCTCAGCCTCGCCACATGGTGGTTGCACCTGGGCGAGCGAGCCGGATAGGCATCTTAATTGACTTTTACGTAAATGCCGTGCGACGTTATCTCGGGGTCATGTGCCGATTCCGGCGCAAGACGGGGTTTGATAGGAGGGAAGGGCGACGCTCCTGCGTGGCGATGCCTGGACGTTTGGGCGTGGGAGCGAGAATGCGGGAATATTACACGATCACCGAGCTGACGCGCGAATTCGACGTGTCGACGCGGACGTTGCGTTTCTACGAGGACGAAGGGCTGGTGCAGCCGATCAGGCGCGGACGCACGCGGCTGTTCCGCCCCTCCGACCGGCATCTCATCCGTCAGATCATGCGCGGAAAGCGACTCGGCTTCTCGATCGCCGAGATCCGCGAGATCATCCAGATGTACAAGGAGCCGCCCGGCGAGGTCGGCCAGCTCAAGCTGATGATCAAGCGCATCGAGGAAAAGCGCGAGGATCTCAGGCAGAAGCGGCGCGACCTGGAAGAAACGCTCGCCGAGCTCGACCAGGCCGAGGA
>NZ_RZSC01001209.1:0-1123 GCF_003998155.1 Mesorhizobium sp. M1E.F.Ca.ET.063.01.1.1 | reverse complement strand
CGAACGACGAGACTGGCATCTCGATGGACCCGGACGTCCGTTTCGCCGTCGCCAAGAAGATCGTCGAGCGCTGCGCCGACCACGGCATCCCCTCTCATGACGTTGTCGTCGACCCGCTGGTGATGCCGATCGGCGCGCTGGGCGATGCCGGCCGTCAGGTGTTCGCGCTGCTTCGCCGCCTGCGCGAGGAGCTCAAGGTCAACACCACCTGCGGCCTCTCCAACATCTCCTTCGGCCTGCCGCACCGCCACGGCATCAACGCCGCCTTCATCCCGATGGTGATCGGCGCCGGCATGACCAGCGCCATCATGAACCCGGTCCGTCCGCAGGAAATGGAAGCCGTGCGCGGCGCCAACGTGCTGAACGGCACGGATGAGAACTGCACCAACTGGATCAGGACCTACAAGGACTACAAGCCTGCCGAAGGCGGCCATGCGGTTGCCGCTCCAGTGGCGGTCACCGCCCCTGGCGATGGCGCTGCCGCAGGCGGTCGTCGCCGCGGCGGCCGTGAAGCCCGCATGGCGAGGGCATAAGGTAGAGATTGTGACTTTTTCGACAGAGGGAGGTATTCGCATATGAACCCTCCCCCGAACATAACCGATCCGCTCGTGCTGTTCATGCCGTCAGGCAAGCGCGGGCGGTTCCCGGTCGGCACGCCGGTGTTGGATGCCGCGCGCCAGCTCGGCGTTTATGTCGAGAGCGTGTGCGGCGGTCGCGCAACCTGCGGGCGCTGCCAGATCGAGGTGCAGGAAGGCAGTTTCGCCAAGCACAAGATCGTCTCGTCCAACGAACACATCTCGCCCAAGGGCGCCAAGGAGGAGCGCTACGAGCGCGTGCGCGGCCTGCCCGAGCACCGCCGCCTTTCCTGCTCGGCGCAGATCCTCGGCGACCTCGTCATCGACGTGCCGCAGGACACGGTCATCAACGCCCAGACCATCCGCAAGGACGCCGACACCAGGGTCATCGCCCGCGATACGGCGATCCGCATGTGCTATGTCGAGATCGAAGAGCCCGACATGCACAAGCCGCTCGGCGATCTCGACCGGCTGAAGATCGCGCTGATGAAGGACTGGGGCTTCAAGAGCCTCGAGTTCGACTTCTATCTGCTGCCGCAGGTGCAGGG